>NZ_JANNDR010000205.1:0-4826 GCF_031378165.1 Chamaesiphon sp. OTE_75_metabat_556 | reverse complement strand
TAGAGCCTAATCCCAACTCCCAACTCCCAACTCCCAAAGCCTAGAGCCTAATCCCAACTCCCAACTCCCAACTCCCAACTCCCAATGAACTTTCAATCTGTCGTCGCCACTCTCAACCAATTCTGGAGCGCACAGGGCTGCTCGATCGTCCAAGCCTACGATACCGAAAAAGGTGCCGCTACCAAAAGCCATCATACCTTCTTAAGATCGATTGGCCCCGAACCTTGGTCGGTGGCCTATATCGAACCCTGTCGCCGTCCTGGTGACGGTCGTTACGGTCAAAATCCCAACCGCTACCAACAATACTATCAATATCAAGTCCTGATCAAACCCTCTCCAGACAACATTCAGGATGTCTATTTAGATTCGCTCCGCGCAGTGGGCATTAAACCTGAAGATCACGACATTCGGTTTGTCGAAGATAACTGGGAAGATGCCGCGATGGGTGCCTGGGGGGTCGGCTGGGAAGTCTGGCTCGATGGGATGGAAGTGACCCAATTTACCTACTTCCAGCAGTGTGGGGGGATCGATTGTCGTCCGGTATCGATCGAGATTACCTATGGCTTAGAGCGGCTGTGTATGTACTTGCAAGATGTAGACTCATTTGTCAAAATCCAATGGAACGATACTCTCACCTATGGCGATATCTATCTCCAATCTGAAATCGAGCAATCCACCTACAATTTTGAAGCGTCCAATCCCGAATTACTATTTACCCTGTTCGATCTCTATCAGCAAGAAGCCGAACAACTAATTGCCAGAGGACTGGTCATGCCGAGCTTGGATTATGTGCTCAAATGCTCCCACACCTTCAATATGCTCGATGCCCGGGGCGTCATCTCTGTCACCGAGCGGACGCGCTATATCGGCAAGGTGCGTGGAATGGCGCGACAGGTCGCCCACCTCTATCTGGCGCAGCGCGAAAAACTCGGCTTCCCATTACTAGCTAAAGCTGCGGCGATCGTTTGATAAATAACACGCGAATCTCTAAAACTTAGATGGTGGGCCGCACCCACCATCAGGCTATCGTTACTCATCGCTATCGACGATCGACTAACTTAGTCTTCGTGGTCGTCAAAAGGATCGGACAACTGCTTGGCTGGCGCGCCAAAAGACATGTATAGACCATAGGCAGTGGTAAGGATCACCGCTGCACCCAACGTAATGCTAAGAACTGTTGCAGATTCCATGATTAATTTAATTTAAGGATGTTGCTTCTCTTACAATATTAATGAATTTTACAAAAATTTACCAAAAATTCGGGTAAACGACATCAGGCCGCGATTACCTCCGGTACGCTTCGCGAACAAATCTATCGCGATCGAGTTGCCGCCCACCAAGTGCGACTCCTCGTCGAAACGAGAACGGGATCGGTTGTCGAAAACAAGAATTTTGTTTGGTACACTGGGGATGTGGAATGTTTCCACCCCGCATATATAATAGTATTCACACAACATTATCGACACATGGCACAACGCACTAAATTAGGAGATCTACTCAGACCTCTAAATGCTGAATATGGTAAGGTCGTTCCTGGTTGGGGTACTACTCCAGTGATGGGCGTATTTATGCTGTTATTCGCGGTCTTTTTACTGATCATTCTCCAAATCTACAACAACTCTCTGGTTCTAGATAGTTTCTCTGTTGACTGGAGTGGCGGCGGACAATAGGATCGCCCGTGACTGGAGATTGGGGTGGGTGACTAAAGGTAACTCTCATAAAAGTTTCCCCTAAGATTGCGATCGTCAAGATTCACTCTTCCCATACCCGATCGATAGCCACTAAATTAATTGATAATTGATAGTTGATAGTTGATAGCTAGGTTATCGAGTAGGGAAGTTCAGATTCCCAAGCTAGATCGATTTGGATATACTAAAGGTGTAGAACTGGAATACTCTATTCAGAGCAATTGGAAACAGGAACAAGATTATGAACTTTTTTGGGATTGGTTTACCGGAAACTATCGCGATCGCTGTTGTTGTTCTATTGGTCTTTGGCCCCAAAAAGTTACCAGAAATAGGCAAGAGTTTGGGCAAGGCACTCAAAGGTTTCCAAGAAGCCTCGAATGATTTTCAGTCAGAGTTTAAGAAGGAAGTAGATGCTATCGAAACTGCTGTAAAATCTCCCAGTCAAATTGAATCGACTGAAACAGTAAATAATAAATCTGATAGTAATATTTAATTGTGTTTGATTCAAAATTAACAATAAGTCGTTAACAGATAACATCTGTTCGGGCGAAATGAATCATCGGTAAAATGCTGGAATCTTGTGCGAGTCGATCGACAAAATCATCGATATCTTCAATCCCGATCAATTGTAGAATTGTCAATAAATTACGGCTATCTTGAATTAACTTAGTGACATCAATGCTTGCATATACTGGCTGGTAATAAGGCAACCGAGCAATACCTTCGCCGAGTAGAGTGACTGCGCCGCGCCAATTGCGATTGTGGAGATGGTAGCAAGCAACGGCGATTTGCAGCACGCCTTGATAGAATTTCTTGTCTGGATCGATCGAGTCCATCCACAAAGCTTCGAGCGTATCGTGACAGGCGTAATACTCTCGCTTGTTAAATTCATCGATACCCTGCAACCATGCGGGGGGAGATTCATTCATTACTTAATAGGTCAGTTTTTCGGACGATGATATGGCCAATTGTCTGAATAGGTTATTTACTGTCGATCGCTCTGAAATTTTGTCGTCATCTCTAGCCGCGACAAGGCACTAGTTGCTGCTTCTTTGACATAAGAATCGGTCGATTCATCGGCCAATAAGGTATTAATCGCTGTTAAACAGCGCGGATCGTCGATCGCACTGAGGGCATTAACGATCGACATGGCTAGTGCCGGATTATCCGTTGTTTGCAATGCCTCAATTAAATTGCCCACAATCGGCGCACCAATTACACCCATCGCCATCACTGCGGCAATATTCACCACCGGATTCGGATCTTGGAGCGCAGTTGTCAATCCCTCGATCCCTTGCGCTGGGAAGGGATCGTCAGGGTAATTAATCGCCACCTGCGCCAGTGCTTTAGCCGCGCTTCCGCGCACGGTGACATTTTCACTATTAAGTAAGGCTGCGACTAATGGGGGAACGGTATCATGCCCGATCGCGCCCAATGTTTTCACCGCCGCTCGCCGATAGGTAGTATCCTCATCATCGAGGATGCTCATTAGTCGCGCAATTGTGGTTTCGTCAGGATTGTCCACTAGCTCCCACATTGCTCGATCGCGCATGTGTGGATTTGGGTGTTTGAGTTGTTGTAAGCGTTCTTCTGTGGTGGACATACTTAAATTAATTGAGAATTGAGAATTGAGAATTGGGCTGAAGAATAAAACCCAACTTTTTAGGGTTGGTGTGTATCCTACAATTTTTCTTTTCTATACCATCGGATGGTTCGTACCGACAACACAATCCTGACAATTCTTAAATCCTGTAAATCAAGATCGGAGTTAGGAATTTGCTTTTGCTCGTACTAACCAATCGGGATCGTCTTTGAGAATTGCATAACCACTATTATCGCCTAATTGCTCTAGTGCCATCAGTGCGGCATATTTGAGATCCCAAATTTTAGTTTCCAGACACTTGTGTAATTCGGGAATCGCCTTGATATCACCGATTTCACCTAATGCGATCGCGGCGGCGGCACGAGATTTCTGAAATTGGGGCTGGGTATTGTGGAGGGCTTCAACTAAGAGATCGTAAGCGGGGGCGTGTTTGAGCCAGCCCATGATCTTCATGACATGGAAATGGGCACCATAATCATTATTAGCTTCTGCTTCATAATCGGCAAATAACGCCGCTGGAGCGGTATCTGGATAGCTATCGACGATCGTTTTGGTGGCTAAATAAGCTTTGCCAAAGTCAGTTTCGTATAAGTTGCGAATCAGGGCGGGGAGTTCGGGCAATCGATCGTAACTGTGTACCAGCTTGAGATCTTGGGGTTGATCGCGTAATGACTGTTCTAAATAGGGTTGGATGGTGGCAAAATCGATCGAGCCATCGCCGATACCTGCTTCGGCTAGCATCCGAATCCCGCGCAGTCTAAACACCAGAGATACCGGACAACTAGCAATCTCGGGAATCGCGGCATAATACCGCGCATCCATCAAATCTTGAATCGATAGTCGCCGTCCCAACACATTGGGGTTTTGCAGCATGGCGACTACCTGCGTCATCTGAGTATAGTCCCCAGTCAAACGGCAAACTCCCGCGATCGCAGCACTAGAGATCGGCGGATCTTCGTCATTTACAAATTTACTTATAGATGGCACCGCAGGCTGATAATTTAGCTTCGTCAGAGTATGAATCATCACCCGATAACTTTGTCCTGGCTTGTCGAGGAGCTGGGTTAATTCTGTCAAAATTTCGGGATCTTGGGTGCCGATTTCGCCAATTGCCCACGCTGCATTTTCGACGGTATAGCAGTCTTCATCTTGCAAACAGACGCGAATGGCGGGTAAAGCTTGAACTGCTTGCAATCGCCCTAGGATTTCTACCGACTTGCGCCGCACGATCTTATTATCCAGGCTGGGATCGGTTTCTTGTAATGCCCGCATCAGCGCAGCGATCGATTTGTCGGTCTGAAAGTTGATCAAATGCGACGCCGCAATATAGCGCGAATCATTCTCAGAGACGAGCGCGGGCGGCGTATCCAAAATCTCGATCGCCCGATCTTCAGTTAGATTAAATAAGCTAAAAAAGCGGTTATCCATTAGAACTCTTGCAAGGCATCTCTATTATTACTGCCATCACCTATGGGTACCCACAAGGGGCACCCCTAGACAATTGTCTGTAGGGGTGCCCCTTGTGGGTACCCTTC
>NZ_JANNDR010000144.1:0-32935 GCF_031378165.1 Chamaesiphon sp. OTE_75_metabat_556 | reverse complement strand
TAAAGAAAGTAAGGTAGGCGTTAAAACTAGACGACTCCAAGCCGGATGGGATGACAACTATCTTAAAACCGTGCTTAGTGCCTTAAACATTGTCACCTCCTAGCTCTTAGTAATTGTTACGAAACGTGTGCGGTTGCCCTGCTTTGCAGTTGGCGATGTAGATGGAGATGGGCGAGACGAAATCCTAATTGCTGGAGACGTAAATGGAGCTGTAGACATCTTCAACCAGTTTGGCACCCCGATCCGTTCGTTTGCTGCGAACTACACCATCGATGACGGCTTTGCAATCGAAGCCTTTAAAAAAGACAGTGATGGTGATGGCTTACTCGACGTTTGGGAAACAAATGGTTTTGATGCCAATGGAGATGGCAAAGTAGATGTGAATTTGCCTAGCTTGGGTGCCAATCCTCTGCGCAAAGACTTGTTTCTTGAGATTGATTGTCTTGTCAGCGATGGTAACGGTGACGGAGATCTATTGGATTCGACCGATCACTCGCATTGTCCTCTTCAAGGGGCAGTAAGAGATGTCGTTCAATCCTTTGCTAATGCGCCAGTATCAAATTCAGATGGTACGACGGGCATTCAGTTACATGTAGATACTGGTTCATTATATGGCTCCAATAATGTTATCAGCGTAGTTGGAACTGGTGGAATCACCGGAAACTTTGGTGATTTCGGTGGTGGTGGCAGCCAGATACCAGAAGCAGGAAATACAGTTATTGACTATGACGGTGCTGCCGGGAATCCAGCCACTAATTTCTATACGTTAAAGACTGCTAACTTTAACCCTCTACGTCAGTTAATCTTCCGCTATGGTTTATTTGCTCATCAAACTAACTTGAGAAGTGCGACAAATGATTGCACTAGTGGTTACGAAGAAGGTAGTCCGGCTAACGACTTTATGGTAACGCTTGGCGGAGTTGGGGCAGGAGGTAATGCGTGCTGGGGTGTCGATGCCAACAATTTCTCCATCGGCAGTCAAGCACAGCAGGCTGGCACCTTAATGCATGAGTTTGGTCATACACTTGGGTTTGCACATGGTGGTGGAGATGGAGTCAATAACAAACCTAATTATCTCAGCGTAATGAACTATGCATTTCAGATGTGTAGTGTACCGACTCAACCTGGAGTTTTACCAGGTCAGTGTGACTATTCCCGAGATGCTATAAATCTGATTGAGTCGAGCCTTGATGAGTGCGTGGGGTTTGATAATGGACTGTATGGATTTGGTTCAGCCAATTGGAATGGCAATACAATTCTCGAAGGGGTCACCAACTGCCAGCCCCCAAACAATAGTAATGTCTCAGCAGACATTAATGGTGATATGGCAACAACTTCCCTTGCTGGCTATGATGACTGGGACAAGCTTGTGTATAAATTCCGTGATCTAGCAAATGCAGCAAACGGTGTTTCTAGTCCTGTTCCTGCTGAAGCCGATCCAGACACCATCGAGAGATCGCGCCAAATTCTGTCAGAGCGGCTTCAGCCTATCTTACAGATAGAAAAGACAGGTCCCAAAGAGGCAATTATCGGTGAAACCCTTGCGTATACATTGAAAGTGAAAAATATCGGGAGAGGTCCAGCTCTTAATGTCGTTCTTAAAGATATCTTCCCCGATGGTTCCAATAAGAGTTTTGAACTAGAGACGATGCCAGTTGGTTCTGAAGCAGTTCGCAAAGTTCAGTTTACTGTTCCCTTAACCACTTTAAACGATACGACGTTAAAGAATATCTTAAAGGTTACTTATAAAGACATTGTTGGAAATGAAAAGACAGAAGAAAAGTCTTTGAATACAAGAATTATTCCGAAATTTGAGTATACAGCTAAGCTTATTTGTGGTTTGCAAAAAGATTCTAAAGATCTAAGCTTTACGAAAGGCGTTTATGCAACCTCAATCAATGTTCATAATCCAAACTATTTTAATGTGCCATTTTTCAAGAAGCTTGCCTTGGCATTTCCTACTGAAGAGAAAGAGCCAACTAGGGTCTTTCCCCTCTCTACAAATATGCTTCGATCCGATGAGGCAGCAACTATAGATTGTGTAGATATTAAAAATAAGCTATTCCCAGCAGGATTTCCAACGCCTTTAATAGAAGGATTTGTAGTAATTCAAAGTCGATCTAGCTTAGATGTAAACGCAGTCTATACAACTGCCAGTTTAGGCTGGTGGGGCAAAACGACAACTCATAGTAGTATTGATGTTGAGCGGATTCCCGAACGGAAGATCGAACTTGAGGTAAGTAAACCCGATCTTGTAGTTAGTAAAATTGAAAACCTTGATGTTGGCTGTCCAGAAGGGGCTGGAACTTGCGTCACATACGTAAGTGTAACAATCTCCAATATTGGGACAGCAGATGCCACGGCGTTTAATACAAAAGTGGTCTTTGACCCAGCGCAATCCTTAACCGTCAATCAGGCATTTCCTGGAGGCCTTGTGGCAGGTGCATCACAGTCATTTAGAATTAAGAGTCCTCGTGATGGAAACTGTTTTGATCCAGACTGTACAGTTTGCGTCACTGTAGATAATGAGGATGTTGTTTTGGAGTCCAATGAGGCTAATAATGAGCTTTGCGAATCCAAGTCAGGTTAACTGATCAGACGCTGCATCAAAGCAGTGTAGCAAGCATGGTAATGAGGAACCCTAACACTTCATTGGAGCGGAACGTAGTATTATATTACGGGTGATCAAACGGCATCGTCGTCCGCTCAACTCAAGGCCGTTACAGGGATCGCTCAGTGACATAGCTTTAGATTCTGGATTTGCGAATCGATCGGATCTCAATCGACATTTTACTAAACTAACTAGAATCGGGAGCATCCACTTTCGGACGAAACCTAAAACCTAAAACCTCAAGCCTAATTCAAAACATCATGTAAAGTATGCAATAAATTCTGAGTGCTGAAGGGTTTGGCCAAAAATGCTGTAATTATTTCCCCATGATAGAGATCGGCAATTTCATGGGCAGATAAGCCACTCATGACGATCGTGCAGACAGTCGGATCGATCGAGTGAAATTGGGCGATCGTGTCGCTAGTATCCCCGCCAGGCATCATATAATCTAGCAAAATCGTCTGAATCTGGTGATGGTGTTGGGTAAATAGCTCGATCGCTTGTTGACTGTTACTAGCTGTCAGGCTTTGATAACCATAAGATTCGATCGTCGTGCCGAGAATTTCCCGAATTGAGGGTTCGTCATCCACGATCAAAATCAGTTCGCCGTTACCAATTTGCATAGGCAAGATCGAATCGGTTGCCGACTCTAAGTGTGGTGCGCAATAGTCTCGTTCTTCGATAATTGCTGGTAAATAAAACCGAAACTGAGTGCCTCGATTGACTTGACTGGAGACGTCCACAAATCCTTGATGATTGTTGACGATCGTCCGCACTGTCGAAAGTCCCAATCCCGTCCCTTGCCCAATCGGCTTGGTGGTAAAAAATGGTTCAAAGATGCGCTCCATCAATTCCGGCTCGATGCCAATACCAGTATCGGCTACGGTGATGGCGACATACGCCTCGCCGAGCGAGTGAGGATGTAGTTGGCGATATTCATCATTCAAGATGATATTCTCTGCCATAATCGTCAATTCGCCCCCATCGGGCATCGCATCGCGAGCATTGATGCATAAGTTCATCAGAACTTGATGGAGTTCGGTGGCATCGGATGAGAGCGTCCACAGGTGGCTATTCTCGATCTGGAGGCTGACTGAGATCGATTTGGGAAAGGTTTGTCTGGCAATCTGTAAGACTTCTACGAGTAAGTGGCGCGGTTGAAAGACGGTATGTTCGCCAGCACCGCCTCGCGCAAAAGTGAGAATTTGGGCGACTAATTCTCGTCCGCGTTTGGAATTTTCTGCTAATGTTGCCAGTAGCCGCTGAGTGCGCTCGTCGAGATTTGGCAATCTCAATGGTAGCAATTCAGTAATAGCGACGATCGGCGTAAGAATGTTATTCAAATCGTGGGCGATGCCACTGGCTAACGTCCCTAAATTTTCGAGCCGTTGGGCGTGCAAAAATTGGCGTTCGAGGAGCTTCTGCTCGGTGATATCGGTATCGATCGTCAAAATCGATGGTGATGAGCCAGTAGTGGCGGCGATCAGATGCCAGCGACTGGCAACTATGACACTTTTGCCTTCGCGATTCAATAAGTGAAATTCGCCACTCCATTCGCCGCGATTGAGTGTGCGCGAGATTGCTGCTTGGTATTGCGGATCGTCGAGATGATAGAGCAAGTCTGTCGTCTGTCTGCCAATTGCTTTTGCGGCTGGCCAGCCATAGATCCGCTCGGCACTTCGATTCCAATATTTTATTTTGCCCTCGATCGACCACAACACGATCGTATCTGCGACCAAATCGAGGAGGATTGAATGCTCGCAACAAAGATAGTGCAATTCCTCAATTTGGGAAGGTACAACCGCTGCGATGTTGCCTAATGCCGATGGACTAATAATTTCCATGTCTGATTCGAGGTCTAAATACCTCACCCTCGATCGGCTTACCTCTCTAGGATAACTCTAGATTTAATTCCTAACCGGAAAATATTAAACAAATATTAAATAAATTGAGTTTTGGAATATTTATATGTTAGTCGATCTGACTGAATTTCGATTTGCGCCGAACCAACTCCAAATCTGAGCCGAGGGGTTGCCGTCACTACTCCAGTTGACTGGTGCGACGAACTCACCAAAAACCGCGCCCAGGGGATCTCCTCGGCGCGATTTCCATCGATAGTAATATTTCTAAATTTAACTAATATCAATCCTGGTGATCGCTGTCAGTATCAGGATTTAGGATCATGCCACTTAGTTACGGCCAAAACTTTCAAAGCGATGCTTACAAGTTTGTTTGTGGCAGCGGTAAGGATAGATATCAACCAAAGCTAGCATCCGCTCGGTGAGATCGACCCGCTGGGAGCGAGTAAGCGATGAACTACCGCATTTCGGGCATTTACGCTCGGCTTGAGCTTTGTAGAAGTGAGAAATCATCAGGATATATTAGGAGTCCGTGTATATACTGCTCATCTATTCTACCGAAGCCCAATCTCGTATCAGTACGCAAAATGTCTCTTTTATGACTAGCAATTGCCGACACTTAACACCAGAGCTGGCTGTTTCGTGGATAAATCAGCTAAATTGCTGATGATATTGACAATTCGCGATCGAACCCAAGTCAAAAATAAGTATTGGCAAAGATCGCTGCTTGGGTGCGATCGCGTAAATTTAGGCGGTTGAGGAGATTGGTAACGTGATTTTTGACTGTGCCTTCGGAGATGTACAGAGTCTGGGCAATTTCCCGATTATTGGCACCTTTGGCAATCAGTTTCAAGACTTCTAGCTCGCGAGGGGTTAGTTCGGCCAATGCGGGTGGTAAATTGGTGCCGTGCTGCTCTGCGTGCCGAGACATGATTTTGGCGAGCATCCCTGGTGCCAAATGGGTATAACCCCGATCGACCGCCCGAATGGCGGCGGCAATCTCTTCGGATGGTGTATCTTTGAGCAGATAGCCTTTGGCACCATACTCGATCGCCGCAGCGACATAAGTATCATCATCGAAGGTGGTCAACACCAGAATATTCACAGCGGGAAATTGCCGACAAATTTCCCGCGTGGCAGTCACGCCATCCATCACGGGCATCCGAATATCCATTAAGACGACATTGGGTGCGAGCGTTTTGACAGCTTCGATCGCGACTGCCCCATTTTCGGCTTCACCGACCACACACAAGTCAGGTTCGAGTTCCAGGAGAGCTTTTAACCCCTGTCGGATGAGATTTTGGTCGTCTACCAGGAGGAGAGTAATCATATTGACAGGAGGATAAGAGAAAGTAATGCTGTCAACCCCTACCGGAGCGGGTTTTGGTCGGCGGTGTTTATCTCGATCGAGGGAGTTAGATCGGTGTGGGGATCGCTATGATCGATGCAGATCGCTAAATTAGCGATCGCCGCACGCTTTTTTACACTTTTACGGAATCAGGTCGGGTTAAAATGTAGTCACTAACAGACCTGAATGGCCTCTAGATTGACTTTCTCTCTAAAAAGTTCCGCTAGCAGTTCTCAAGTTACTTAAATTAATTAAGATCCCGATCGCTAAACCCCGTCGTACCAGCAAGGAGCACCAGGCATGTCATTCAACTCTCAACCCAAACACCAACATCAATCTGAAGCTGAATTAATGGATGGTCTCTTGGCCGCATCGACAATTGAGTATCCCTGGAATCCTGCCGATCCCGATACCGCCGAATATTATGCTCAAACCGATCGTCATTTTAGTCTAGATGATTGGTCGGATGCCGAGATCGCCCAGAAATCGCAATCTTTGTACGCGCAAATTCAATCTGTCTGGGAGACACCAGCTCTGGGTGTTACTTTTAGTCCGCTAGCAGCACTAACAGCTAAATTTGGGGCGAGAGTTCCCCAGCAGTGGCTGGCCCAAATCGCGGCCAATGTCAGCAGTTTGGCCACCAGCCAGCTCGAACCAGTCGATCGATTGGTGGGTTCGGTGCAAGACCTGTTAGCGAATTGGGCGACTGAAGATCTGTTGTTGCTGGCTCGCCCCTATGCTTTTGCCATGCGCTGCGATCTGGGCGCGAACGATCCCGATCGAATCGTCAGACCGTTAGCATGGGCGGAATTGTCAGATCTAGAACGAGCAAAATTGACGATTCTTATTGCTCAAGAGGCGATCGATGCGCTCTAATTGCAGTTACCTCAAGTGGTGCGGCGAATAAATCTGTGAAATGGCGAATCTTACTTTCAATTTCTGCCCATTCTGCCGCTGCTTGCGATCCGGCCACGATGCCAGCCCCAGCGAATAATAATAAGCGATCGCGATCGACTAATCCCGATCGAATGGCGACGGCAAATTCAACACTATCGGAGCCAACCCAACCGACTGGTGCTGCATACCAGCCCCGCTCGAAGGGTTCTAATTCGCGGATTAGTGCCAAGGCTTGAGTGCGGGGAAAGCCACCGACTGCTGGGGTGGGATGGAGTTTTGGCAAGATCTCGGCATCAGTAAGATCGGCGGTTAAGGTTCCGAGGCACTGGGTATACAAGTGTTGAACTTTATGGAGTTTGAGAATTGTCGCCGCTGGATCGATCTCGACGGTATGACAGAGTTCGGTGAGGATCGTCCGTAAATTATTGACAACTAATTGATGCTCGTGCAGATCTTTAAGTGAATCGTGCAGATCTGCACCTAATTGACGATCGATATCTGCCAAGTGACTACGCGGACGAGTACCGGCGATTGCTTCGGTTTTGAGCACCCGATTTTGACGAGCATAAAGTCGTTCGGGAGAGGTACCAATAAATGCAGTATGGGCATCGATCTGAAAGCAAAAATGATAGCTCGACTGGTTTTGTGCCTGGAGCAATAGCAACAATAATTGGGGCTGAAGATCGGTGCTAAATGTCAGCGTTGATCGCCGCGCGAGGACGATTTTTTCGAGCTGAAGTGTGGAAAATTTGGCTAAGGCTAAGTTGACATTATGTTGCCATTCATTCCAGTTGGGTTGATCGGTACGGCTGATTTTTAAAGGTGGATCGATGGCGACTTCCTGTTGCGTGAAATCGAGTTGCCGCAACTCTACTAAAATTCGATCCAATGCTTGCAGCCATTGTGGGGAGAGGCGATTGGCGATAAAATTACAAGCAAAAAAAGTCTCGGTGCCATCCGTCCAAATTTCAAATCTGGGCATCACAAAGCGGTAATTACCAAATAATTGCCAACTCGGATCGAGCCAGAGATCGCGATCAAAACCGATCCCTCCGTAGTAACGAACATGCGGAAATAGGGGCGAGAGTTTTTGTCTTAATTGTCCGAAGATAATGGGATAATCGATCGGCACATGACCGGTGATCGTATCGATACTGCCAATTCCGGCAACAGTAAATTGACCTTGGCGATCGCACCAATAAGTTTTGACATCAGCAGTTTGGCGTGCTAGCCAAGTTAATGGTTCGAGTTGCGGAATCGATACATCTACCCGCACAACTTTTCCCGCCATTTCGAGCGGGAGATCGCGAGATTCGTATTTAAAAAAATTCTGAATCTGGGTGGCTATCTTCAGATAAAGATCCATTACGAACTCTGGTTGATGATGATTAATTGTCCTCCTCAGAGATAATGGGGGCAGGTAAGACACTAGCCACTGGGTTCTCCATGACGGGGTTCGAGGCTGGACTCAAAGCCGCGACGGCGACATTCCCAGGATTGACAATTCCACCCGAAATCACGACTTTAAACGCATCCTCGATCGACATGGTCAGATCCATGACGTCCTGCTCGGCCACAACCGCATACCAGCCAGTGGCGGGATTGGGTGTGGTGGGAATAAATAAGTTGAGCATCTTCTGGGGCATTTGGGACTGAATTTCACTATCGAGCGCACCTGTGACAAAGGCCAATGCCCAGATCCCTCGGCGGGGATATTCTACCAGTACCACCCGCCGAAATTTGTTACCCGAATCCCGTAGCAGGGTCTCTAACAATTGTTTGAGTGTTTTGTAAACTGCTCCCGCCAGGGGGATCGCCTGGAGCACGCGCTCGCCAACATCCAAGAGCCATTTACCCGCAATATTGCGCGCCATCAACCCGATGATGATGATAATCAGCAACGGTGCGGCGAGGCCGACTAGCAAGTTGAGAAAATAGACCAGGATCGGATCCAAGCCATCGAAGGGCGCAATCTGCTTGGGAATGCGAGTCAAAAAATTGACCACCCAGGTGGCCACATTGATCGACAGCCAGATCGTCGTAGCTAGCGGAATTACGACTAGCAACCCAGCAATTAAATCGTTCTTTAGATCCTGTTTAAAATGTTGGAACACAAATCTCCGACTTGATAGGACGATCGGTCGCGGTCGCACTCTTCATACTCATACTATACAAAGCTTTGTCAGATCTGGGGAGGGGGCAATTTGCGATCCGCCGGTTGTCAGTGCGATCGCGATTGAGTCGAGGTCAGGCGGCTAATTGCTAATTCCTACTTCAGGACGCGTCTCAATCCCGTCCAGCCGATCGTAATATAAGCAATTGCGAGCAAGAAACTGGCTAAACTAGTGCGAACGCCAGTTTGAATCATCCGCGTGCTGACTTGAGTTTCGCGTTTTTGTTTTTGGACTTGGAGATTTTGCTCGGCCTTTTGGGCGAATTTTTTGGGATCGGTGAGCAACAATTTATTGAGCTGGAGATTGGCCAGCCGTTCGCCTTGCGCTTGACCGCCAGCTAGCTCTTTATCGATCGCGACGAGCTGTTCTTTGACTTTATCCTTGCTCAGGGCATCGATTTGTTGGAGATTGCTTTTAATTCCTTGTTGGACTTGACTGGCTTCGTCGCCGATCTTTTTGAGATCTTGAGTTTTAAAGTCATTATTAGTAATCAACTGGAACGGAATAATCAGGATAAAGATCAACCCCAACAGACTCGCCAGCGAAAAAGTGCCAATTCTCCAGTTATTGCCTAGCTCGCCGCCATCTTCGGTCGAAACGATTTTAATCCAATCCCCTGCCACGACAAAAGCAATCCCCACTAATGGTAGTAGCCCGCGATCTACTAATTGACTGGTCGCGTACAGCCACCACCGACTGCCTTCTAATACCAAAGTTTCTGGTGGAAACCACAACATGAAAATCAGGTCGATCAGGGAGGATAAAATTAATACTGCACCTGCGGTTTTGAGCGCGAGGGGGGTCAGAAAACTACTAACGGTAGGTTGCATAGTCTAAATTATTGGGAAGTTAAGATGTTCACTCCGACCAGTGAGTGATGTGAATGTGCCAAGTGGAGGAGTTAAAAACTTAGATTATCTTGTTTTGGGTAAGTTCCCATCAAATTTTGGACGAGATCGCGATCGCTCACCGCGAAAATTAACGTCTCAATTACCGTCGATCGTTACCGAGTCTGGCCTAGAATTTAATTACTTGCATTTAGTTTAGTTAGGATCTCGCTCCTTATGACCCAGACAGTTAGCATCTATCCTGATCGAGAGGCACTGATCGCGGCCACTTTGACATTGATAATCGATCGAATTCGGATGGCAGTTCAAGATCGCCAATCTTGCGCGATCGCGCTGTCTGGTGGTTCGACTCCGCAACCATTGTACGCGGCTCTTGCCCATACCGATCTACCCTGGGAGCGAATCCACATTTTTTGGGGTGACGAACGTTATGTGGCAGCGAGTCATCCCGACAGTAACTATGGAATGACCAAACGAGTTTGGCTGGATCTGGTACCGATTCCGACAGCTAATGTCCATCCGATGCGGACGGATTTTGCCGATCCTCAATTGGCTGCTGCGGATTACGAGCGTCAGCTTGCGGCTCATTTTGGCCTAGCAACGGGGGAATTTCCGGCTTTCGATCTGATGCTCCTGGGGATGGGTGATGATGGGCATACAGCCTCTTTATTCCCTCATACAGCGGCTTTGTCAGTAGTCGATCGATCGGTAACTATCGGTGACAAAGATGGTCAGCCCCGATTGACGTTGACCTTTCCCACGATCGATCGCGCTCGGAGCACGATCTTTCTGGTCGCTGGTGCGAGTAAGCAAGCCGCTTTAGCCGAAGTCTTTGCCCCCACTGGCGATGCAGCTGCCTATCCCTCCCGGGGCATCAAGCCCCAAGGCGAGTTACTGTGGCTGCTCGATGCCCCTGCTGGGGATAAATTAGCCATCCGCACCTAAGAGATCGGTACCGATCTTTTAGGTGCGAAGTTGGAGCTAGCTGGCATCTAGACTCTAGACTCGATCGCCTGTCAGTGGGCGGAGTCTTAACAACTTCGCAGCTAACACTAAATTAGTAACAAACTGCGATTCTCACTACAAACATGGGCACCCTGAAGGAACTGAATCGAGATCGAGGTTTGACTGCGCCTGCTCTGATGAAGATTGAGGGCGAAGATCGCCAGTCTAATTCTGCTAAAATCTAAGCGGGTTGAGTCTTGAAAACTTAAAATCTAATTTGTTCACGATCGTCTGTCCCAACTGCAAACATGAGAAACCTCTTTAGTTTATGATTGTCTGTCCCAACTGCAAACATGAGAACCCTCAAGGCGCAACTAACTGCGAAGCTTGTTATACAGCCTTGCCAGCTACGAAAGCTTGCCCAAGCTGCGGCGCATCGATTCAACTCGACGCTACATTTTGCGGACAGTGCGGTCATAACCTGAAATTGGCAGAGTCGAAATTACCGATCCTGCTACATCCTCCTGCTGTGGCCGCGATCGATCCCGTACCGGTAGCCGTCAATACTGTCGATTTACCACCGACAATATTGACCGATCCAGAAGCCGATTTGTTTGCACCGCCCATTCCGCAGATCGAGACTCCAATTAGCGAAACATCCGTACCGCCCATTACACCCATCGAGACTCCCACTAGCGAGGCGTCTGCACCACTAATTTCTGCACCACTGATTAACGAGCCGGACAATATTATGGCTCCGACGCTCGTTCCTGCGGCAGTAGAGATCCCACTAGTACCGACACCAGAGCCACCCCCAGCCATCGAGCAGCCATTAGTCAGCCGGCAACTATTGCATCTGCAAACAAATACAATTTTGGAAATCCTGCCCCATCTGCAAGTAATTCATGTGGGTAAACCAAATGAAACGATCGCGCCCGATATCGATGTATCGAGCTTTCCTTGCGCGGAAGTAGTATCGAGAATTCATGCCAATATCCAAGTGGAAAACGATCTCTACTACATCGAAGATGCTGGCAGTGCCAATGGTACTTATATCAACCATAATGTCTTAGCCAAAGGCAATCGTCATTTATTGCGGGATGGGGATCGGATTGGCTTGGGCAAAGGAGATTTAGTCACTTTCATCTTTCAAGCACCCGCCGTCTAACCAGTGACAATCGACTGCGTGAATTGTTCGATTCGATCGATTAATTTAGTATTTGCTGATTCTGGTTGTAGCTGATTTGCGATCAAATTTTAAGTCTGCTGCATCCAGTTTTGAGGCCAAGTTTACTAAATTTAAGTAGTTCCATTCTTGTCAGTCATTATCGAATATGTCCGCGATCGTTCTCAGTCTGCTTAATTCAGTTCCCGTACAAAGTTGGACATTTGAACCTGAAGGTGTCGTCCGGATCGGACGAGCGACAGACAATCAGGTGGTGTTGTTTAGTGCTGTTGTCTCTCGCCATCATGCCGAGTTGCGGTGGCATGAAGTTAATGGTTGGCAATTAGTCAATATCAGTGCGAATGGAACTTATGTAGAGGGTGAAGCCATCAAAGAAATCGCTGTAGCCAACGGCATGGTCATTCGATTAGCGACATCGGGGCCAAAAATCCAAATCGCCGTCAAAACCTAAATAGAGCGCAGTCGAGATAGACTGCGCTCTATTGAGGATGTAAGTATTTGGTGCTAGCTGAGTTTAGGTTCGTAACTGGACGGGCATCACCAGGTAAGTCATTTTCACACCACCCAGGGGAGTGAGAATTACCGGTTCGAGCGGGCCATTGAGACTGATCGTAATTTCCTGAGTCAGGAGTGTCTTTAAGCCATCCATCAGATATTTAATATTAAAAGCAATATCTAAATCTGCACCAGAAACTTGTCCGGCGAGAGATTCTCTCCCACTGCCGAGATCCTGACTTTCGACCGACAAAGCGATCGATTGACTGGCACTATCAATGCTAAATTTGACTAAATTAGTCTTGTCGGCAAGTACGGCAATCCGTTCGAGGGCACTGAGTAATTGTTTTCGATCGAGGGTAATCTGGCGTTGGAACTGTTTGGGAATCAGTAACCGATAATCGGGATATTTGCCTTCTAGCGTCCTGGTGGTTAATTTGCGATCGCCCCAACCAAACACTACCTGCCCTTGTTCCAGTTGTAATCCCAGTCTGTCCTCATCCTGGCCAGAACCCAGCATTTTCTCCAGTTCGCGTAAGGCTTTAGCCGGGACGGTGACTTCAAACGATCCCATGCTCGGATTTGCTACCGATTCGGCATCAGAGTCTCCATCTGCTGAATCAGCATCATTGGGATAAACTTCGACAATACCTAAGCGATGCCCATCAGTGGCGGCAAATTCCAATCGCTCCGGCTCGACCTTGAGATAGACTCCCGTGAGCACTTGCTTGCTTTCGTCCTGGCTACAGGCGACGAGAGACCCCTTTAAACCATCGATAAAGGCTGTCGCTGAGAGTTGATTGGTTTCACCTTGTTCGATCGATGGGAGTTCGGGAAATTCTTCTGCACTCATGCCTCGCACTTGGTACCTACCCGACTCAGAGGTAATCGTCACCAGATTTTCCCCAGCTTCATCATCGAGGGTAATCTCGCCACTAGGGAGTTTGGCGACGATATCATTTAACAATTTTGCTGGTAGCGTCAGCATGCCGGATTCTGCTACCTGGGCACTAAAGTTAGTTTGAATGCCCAGGCTCAGATCGAATCCTGTCAGTTGGATCGTATCTGGATTGGTGGTGGCTTCGAGCTTGATATTTGCCAAGACTGGATGGGTGGGGCGAGTGGAGACAGCGCGGCTCACTAACGCTAAGTTAATATTTAGATCGTGCTGAGTGCAGACAAATTTCATGAATTAGTGGATAGTGAATAGTGAATAGTGAATAGTAGATCGCACCCAAGCATGAGATGGCACTGTTATCCATCCAGATTTAAACTTGTTTCAAGTGTCAATCCATTCTTAGCTATTGTTTTACTTAGCTAGTACTTGGAGCTTGAAAAAGTCGAGATCGGCGATCGTTTGCTCGATCGTATAGCCAGCCATTTTGAGACTATCAGGCACTTGCTCGATCGGTTCGCCAGCATCCAGCCAGACTTCTAACATTTCGCCAGCAGCCATCTGTTCGAGCTTCATTTTCGTGCGGACAAAGTTGATCGGACAAGGGGTGCCGCGTAAGTCTAGTTGAGTCATAAATTAGTGAATAGTGGATAGTGACTAGTTGATAGTGACAAGATAGCGATCGGTAAATAACAAATAACTACTATTCACTATTCACCGTTCACTATCCACTACTTAAAGACATTACCGAAGATACTGCCAATTCCACCTTTGCCGACCCGATCACCACGAATTTTGGCGAGCTTTTCGAGGAGTTCGCGTTCTTCGGGATTAACTTTGGCAGGGATGTCGATTTGGAGCGTGAGTAAATGATCGCCGCGACTGACTTCATTACCTAGGCGGGGTACACCTTTTTGTTCGAGCTTGAGGACGGTGTTCGGCTGAATGCCAGCCGGAATATTTAACTCGGTGGGGCCATCGACAGTAGAAATCTGGATATGACTGCCGAGAATTGCTTGGAGATAACTAATCTTGACTTGGGAGAGGATATTAATCCCCTCACGCCGAAACTCGGCATCTTCCTCGACGTGGAGATAGACGTACAGATCTCCTGAAGGGCCGCCGCGCAAGCCAGCATCGCCTTCTTTGCCAATCCGCAGTTTGGTTCCGTTATCGACACCTTTGGGAATGGAGATTTTGAGTTTCTTGGTTTCCTGCTTGCGTCCCGCACCGTTACACACTTCGCATTTGTCTTCGATGACTTGACCGTCACCATTACAGGTTGGACAGACGGAAACTTGGGTAAAGTTACCAAACGGCGTGCGGGTATTCCGCCGAACTTGTCCGGCACCGCCACAGGTGCTACAGGGTTGGGGTTGAGAACCTGGCTTGGCTCCGGTACTTTTGCAGGGAGTGCAGGATTCGAGGTGGGGAATCCGAATTTCTTTCTCGCCACCAAAGATGGCTTCTTTAAACTCTAGTTTGAGGTCGAGGCGTAAATCTTCACCTCTGGCTGGTCCATTCCGCCGCCGCGTGGCTTGTTGCTGTCCGCCCTGATTGCCAAAGCCATTAAAAAAGGCATCGAAGATATCGGCAGCGAAGCCGCCCATGTCGCCCATGTCACCATATCCAGCCGGAGCGCCGCCACCCGATGAGACTCCAGCTTCACCAAAGCGATCGTACCGCGCGCGGAGTTCTGGTTCGGAGAGGACTTCGTTGGCACGATTGATTTCTTTAAAAGTATCTTCTGCCCCAGGTTCTTTGTTGACATCTGGGTGATATTTCCGCGCCAGTCGCCGATAGGCGCGCTTAATCTCTTCTTGATCGGCATCTCTGGAGGTGCCGAGAATTTCGTAATAGTCGCGTGCCATACAGAGGTTTTATCTTACAAGGAGTGTTTGGAAGCAGAATCGGGGGCTAAGGTAAAAGTAGATCTTTGATCGAAATATGCAGGCAAAACTCGTTGGTCTACTCGACTAGGCACGATCGGCGACCGGGCTTGTGGTGAGAGCAGCCGTTGGAGCCAACTGAAGCTGCCGAGCAAGTTGTGGATGCTGTGTTGAGATTCCCCTAATTACTCAAATTCAGCTCGGTTTAGTTGTCTAAACCGACCTGGAGATTTCGACCGCATCGAACGCCGATCGACCATGAATTCGGGAATTCGATCCTTATTGTAAAGGAATCAGGTCTGGGGGATGGAGTATTAACCGTAATGCTCCAGTACCTAATTCCCATGTTCTACTCTACTACCTCGTAATCAGTAGTCGCTGTCTCATCATCATAATCTAATGTGAGTGTACTCGATACCTTCTTGGCTGGTGGTGGCGGTGGTGGCGGTGGGGCGGCGGCACGACTGAGGGGTGCGTGGCGTTTGACCTCTCCATTGGCATTTGGCGGCGGTGTAGAGCTAGAGGAGCTGGAGCTGCTGGGAATCGTGCCTTGTTGATAGACAGCCGTGCCCATCGCGAAGATCTCTTGCTGGAGCTTATCGATCGCTTGTTGGACGTTCTCTAAGTTAGCTGATGGTTCGAGTAGCAACATTTGCAGGGCTTTGGCAGTAGTTTCGGCTTGTTCGCGCAGCCTATCGTCGATCAGGTGACCGTTATCTTTGACAGCCGTATCGTAGGTGTGGAACAGGGCGTCGGCCTGGTTTTTGAGTTCCACCAGTTGGAGTCGTCGCCAGTCATCTTGGGCGTAAGTTTCGGCTTCTTTGCGCATCCGCTCGATGTCTACTTTGTTGAGACCGCCCGTGTTGGTAATCGCAACGGTTTGCTCGCGACCCGTGCCGCGATCTTGAGCGGCGACTTTGAGAATGCCATTGACATCGATATCGAAGGAAACTTCGATTTTGGGGACACCACGGGGCGCGGGCGGGATGCCAGTGAGCAAGAAGCGACCGAGACTTTTATTGTCTTTGGCCATGGCGCGTTCGCCTTGAAGGACGTGGATTTCGACGGAGGTTTGACCGTCGGTGGCGGTGGAGAATTCTTGACCTTTACTCGTGGGAATTGTCGTGTTGCGTTCGATGATTTTGGTGAAGACTTCACCTAGCGTCTCAATGCCGAGCGAGAGAGGGGTGACATCGAGGAGCAGGACGTCTTTGACATCGCCACCCACGACACCAGCCTGCACCGCAGCACCCATTGCGACAGCTTCATCGGGATTGACCGATCGATCGAGTTCTTTACCGCCAAAAAAGTCTTGAATGGCGCGTTGGACGGCGGGAATCCGCGTCGAACCACCGACGAGCAAAATCCGGTCGATATCTTTAGTTTGGAGATCGGCATCTTTGAGGGCGCGCTGGACTGGTTCGAGGGTTGATTCGATCAGTTTGGCGACCATTTCCTCAAATTTAGTCCGCGTCAGCTCGACCTCTAAGTGTTTGGGGCCTTGGGCGTTAGCGGCGATAAAGGGGAGGTTGATCGAGGTATTCATCATCGTCGAGAGTTCGACTTTGGCTTTCTCGGCGGCTTCGCGCAACCGTTGGAGTGCCATTTTATCTTTCAATAGATCGATGCTTTCGGTCGTGCGGAAGTGTTTGATCAGCCAGCGGACGATTTCATTATCAAAATCATCGCCACCCAAATGGTTGTTACCAGAGGTCGCTTTAACTTCATAGATCCCGTTACCCAGTTGCAAGATCGAGACATCAAATGTGCCCCCACCCAAGTCAACGACCATGATTTTTTGTTCGGTGTCGGCGTTGCCCAAACCGTAAGCTAGTGCCGCCGCTGTCGGTTCATTGATAATCCGTAACACTTCTAGTCCGGCGATCGTCCCGGCATCCTTAGTGGCTTGGCGTTGGGCGTCGGTAAAATAAGCTGGCACCGTGATCACCGCTTGTTCGATCGGATGTCCCAAGAAATTTTGGGCATCTTTCTTGAGCTTTTGGAGGATCATCGCTGATACCTCTTGGGGTGTATAGGTCCGACCGCGAATTTGCACGTCAACAGTATTATCCCGCCCTTTAATACAATTGTAGGGGACACGATTGCGTTCTGTATCTGTGTCTTCCCACCGCCGACCGATAAAGCGTTTGATACTATATACGGTATTTTCCGCATTCGTGACGCCTTGGCGTTTGGCTAGTTGGCCGACTAGTTGCTCTCCACCTTTGGCAAATCCAATGATACTAGGAGTGGTGCGACCACCCTCCGCATTGGAGATCACTACAGGGATACCGCCTTCTAGAACAGAAACGCAGCTATTGGTTGTACCGAGGTCGATGCCGATGACTTTTGCCATAAAATTGAGGCAATACTTAGAGGATGAAAAAACGGGGGATCGAGAATTCGCTAGCTAGTGGCAATCGGTGAAGTCGAGGCTCTAGGGGAGCGGTGACGCCAACGCGATCGAGGATCGACTACCATTACAGCAGTCGATGCTCTAGCACGAGGATTAGTTATCGACAGCGTCAAAATTAGTCGCATCGTCTGCCGACAACTGTTCTGGTGGTGCCGCGACCTTGACTAGGGAATGCCGCAAAATGCGATCGCCCAGGTAATAGCCGCGTTGCAGTTCCTCAATTACAGTGCCTTCGGGATGTTCTTCCGTGGGCTGACGCATCACGGCTTCATGCAAGTTGGGATCGAATTGCTGGCCTTCAGGGCGCATGGGGGACACGCCAATCCGCTTGAGACTTTCAACCAATTGCTTATAAACACCTTGATAGCTTTTGTGAATGGCCATTTCGCCCTCATTTTGAGGCTTGATTTGGGTTCTAGCTCTTTCAAAGTTGTCTACAACACTCAACAATTCGCTAATCGTGGTCTGTTTGGTGCGGAGTTCCGTTTCCTCTTTTTCCTTACTGTTGCGCTTGCGGAAGTTGTCAAAATCGGCAGCAATTCTCAGATACTGACTTTGGAAGGCATCGCGTTGATTGGAGATTTCCGCAAGCTGCGCCGTCAGTGACTGGATGTCTGGTGACTTAGTCGCAGGTTCGGGCGTTGGCTGTGGTGGCGGTGGGGTCGTCGCGGCTGTTTCGGCAGGGCTAACAGTTTCCTCAACCGTCCCCGCTGAATTAGGCGGCACGGTCGATGGTTCGTTCCCATCGGTGGCTACGTTATGAGGCTGTGAAGCCATCGTTTCGCCAGCAGGAGGTGGGGATTCGATGTCTAATGGCAGTGGGGATGAGATGTGCTCATCACCTGGTGTAGTTGGCTGTTGTGGGGTCTCACTCATCGTTCATTCATTCTCTGTTAACAGACTGCTAAGCAATTTTCGATCCTAGCTGCTCCAGTGGAGATACTAGGCGATCGAGTGTGTGCAAGCCCATGATTAATTCTTAAAATACATACTTTACATATATAAAATATATACCGGCAAGAAAGGCTAATTCAGTGAATCTGCCTTTTGAGTATAAATCTGATTTGGGTCGATCGTCCGCTTTTCGCAAATTAGTAAGGATTAGCGATCGCTTAAGTAGCGGGCGTCTTTACACAATCGGCGGCATTGGTACGGTTGAAAGTTGCGCTCACCAACCTGATGATTCGATCGGCATTACCGTAGATCGAAACGGTGGTGAGCGCAACTTGAATGTTCTCATTTTATAGTGCCCAAGTTGTTGACAGAAACTACCATCGTGCGGCTGGGCATGATCAGTCGCGTGCGGGGCGATCCCAAACTCGATCGATGCCGCGATCTCCCTAGATATTTACTTAAGCTAGCAGATTTTGCGCTTATCGATAGATTCGGTTGCAGAATGGGCATACTGTAAAGCTAAGGAGATATCTACAGTAGCTATGACTCAATCTTCATCGCCCAAACTGTCAATCATCGTCCGCAATGACTTTTCGCCATTTGGCAACAAGCTGATTCAATCGGGTTATGTCAACGCCGAACAGCTCAAACAAGCTTTGGTTGACAGTCGCGCCAAAAACCATCCGCTGACGGAAGTTTTGGAGTCCTTGACTGGTAAATCTTTGCCGGCGGAGTTGCAGCATCAATATAAAAAACAACAGTTATTCGAGCTGAAAATTGTCTATGGTTTGAATGCGGTCGATATCGCTTCTGCCAAAATCGACAAGATCCAAGTTCGCGAATTAATCAATACTTTTATCTCTGCTGATAGTTGTCGGCAACTAAAATTATTACCGATCGGTAGATTGGAGGGCGATCCGCCCATTTTAACAGTGGCGATGATCAAGCCAGACGATCTCCAAGCCAAAAACGATCTCGATAAAATTCTCCGTCCCCATGGCATTGCTTGGCGCAGTGAAGTCATCGCTCCTGAAGATTATCAAAAACTCCTCGATGGCTATTTAGACGAGCGGATTCAACAGGATGCTGCCGACAATTCCCAAAAACATCTCAGCGTCGAAATGGAAAATTTCGATGCGCCAGAACTGGGAAATGCCGAAGATGAACTCAATGACGAAATTGACGTTCAAGGCGCAGAAGCAGCTCCCGTGGTCAAATTGGTCAACCAAATCTTGGCCAAAGGATTGCTCGAAAAAGTATCGGATATTCACATCGAACCCCAGGAAGAGGGTTTGAGAGTGAGATTTCGTAAGGATGGGGTCTTACGCCAGACGTTCCCAATTCTGCCCAAGCACATCATTCCCGCCGTGATTTCACGGTTTAAAATCATTGCCGAACTGGATATTGCCGAGCGGCGATTGCCCCAGGATGGCCGGATTCGCCGGACATTTGAGGGACGGAAGGTCGATTTCCGAGTCAGTACGCTGCCTGGCCGCTACGGTGAGAAGGTCTGTATGCGGATTTTGGACAATGCCTCTACCCAACTCGGTTTAGATAAGCTAATTAGCGATCTCCCCACCTTAGAAATCGTGCGGGAAATGGGTAGTCGTCCCTTTGGCTTGATTCTGGTGACCGGACCGACCGGATCGGGTAAATCGACCACTCTCTATTCGTTGCTAGCCGAACAAAACGATCCGGGCGTGAATATCAGTACGGCGGAAGACCCGATCGAGTATGCGCTACCTGGCATCAACCAAGTTCAAGTCATTCGCGAAAAAGGGATGAACTTTGCCTCGATCCTCCGGGCCTTCATGCGGCAAGATCCTGACATTATCTTGGTGGGAGAAACCCGCGACCAAGAGACGGCTAAAACCTCGATGGAAGCTGCCCTGACCGGTCACATGGTCATGACGACCTTACACACGAATGATGCGGCAGGATCGATTACCAGGCTGGATGAGATGGGTGTAGAACCATTCATGGTTTCGGCCGCCCTCATTGGTGTCGTCGCTCAACGACTACTCCGCCGCGTCTGCAAAGATTGCCGAATTCCCTACAATCCTACTCGCGAAGAACTTAGTCGCTTTGGACTATCTGCGTCCAAAGATACTGTCGTCACCTTCTATAAAGCCAAGGAGCTAAATAATGGTGAGATTGAGGCTGCCAAAGCTTGTGGCGAACTTTGCAACAATTGCAATGGGATCGGTTATCGCGGTCGGACAGGTGTGTATGAAGTGATGCAAATCACCGATGAAATCGCCGCCCTAATTAACCAACGCGCTCCTTCCGTCTTGATCAAGGAAACCGCCGTCCAACAAGGGATGAAAACGCTGCTAGCGTATAGTCTCCAGATGGTACAAGAAGGTCATACCACTCTCGATGAAGTCGAACGCGTTACCTTCACTGACTCCGGCTTAGAAGCCGAACTCAAAGCCAAGCGCAAAACTACCCTCGTCTGCGTCACCTGCGCTGGCGAACTCAAGCCAGAATGGCTGGATTGTCCGTATTGTATGACCGCGAGATTTAGTGATTAGTGAATAGTGGATAGTGAATAGTGAATAGAAGGACGCTAGCGTCCTAACATCTAAAACCTAAAACTTAAATCACCATCCACTATCCACTATCCACTATCCACTATCCACTATCCACTATCCACTATCCACTAAACCCCACTCCCTAGAATTATGTCCGAACTAATGATCGAAGACCTGATGGAGCAGCTCGTTGAAATGGGTGGTTCCGACATGCACATTCAAGCTGGTGCGCCAGTTTATTTCCGCGTCAGCGGTAAACTCGCACCCGTTGGTGAAGAACCACTCAGTCCCCAGGACTGCCAAAAACTGATCTTTAGTATGCTGAATAATACTCAGCGGAAAGAACTCGAACAGACGTGGGAAATCGACTGTTCTTATGGTGTCAAAGGATTGGCGCGGTTTCGGGTCAATGTTTATAAAGAACGCGGTTGTTATGCGGCTTGCTTGCGCGCGCTATCTTCCAAAATCCCCAACTTCGACCAGATGGGATTACCTGATATCGTCCGCGAGATGAGCGGTCGCCCTAGAGGTCTGATCTTGGTAACTGGGCCGACGGGTTCGGGTAAAACGACCACCATGGCCGCGATGATCGATCTGATCAACCGCACTCGTGCCGAGCATATTCTGACGATCGAAGATCCGGTCGAGTATGTGTTCCCCAATATCAAAAGCCTGATCCACCAGCGTCAAAAGGGTGAAGATACCAAAACCTTCTCCAACGCTCTCCGAGCGGCCTTACGGGAAGATCCAGACGTGATTCTGGTAGGAGAATTGCGGGATTTAGAAACGATTAGTTTGGCGATTAGTGCTGCCGAAACCGGACACTTGGTCATGGGTACCCTCCATACCAGTTCGGCCGCGCAAACGATCGATCGGATGCTGGATGTATTCCCCCCGGAACAACAACCGCAAATTCGCGCCCAGTTATCTAACTCTCTGGTCGCGGTCTTCAGCCAAGCTCTAGTGCAAAAGAAAAAACCCAAACCAGGTGAATACGGACGCGTCCTCGTCCAGGAAATCATGATCGTTACTCCCGCAATCTCTAACCTGATTCGGGAAGGTAAAACCGCTCAAATCTATAGTGCGATTCAAACCGGAGCCAAATTAGGGATGAACACCATGGAATCGATCCTCGCTAAACATATTCGGGAAGGCACTATTTCTTTTGAAACTGGCATTGCCAAATCCTCCCGACCCGACGAACTCCAACGTCTCATTGGCTCAACCCCGATGGCGACGAATGGTCGGAATTAGTGAAGAAGTGAATAGTGAATAGTGAATAGTCAAGAGTAGATATCCTTATGCTCTTTATCCCGCTAATCACAGATCGCTATCCACTATCCACTATCCACTATCTACTTAACCCCTATTCCCTATCCCCTATTCTTATGCCAACTTTTATCGCTGAAGTCCGTGATTCCAAAGGGAATGTCAAACAAGAAAAAATTGATGCTCAAACAGTAGAATCTGCCCGAACCCAACTCAAACAGAAATATCAATTCATTCAAAATATTAGACCAGCCAAATCATTTGATATCACCAAGATCGACCTCAAAGACATCGAAGCAGCTATTAATCCAGTAACGGTTAGGGACAAAGCCGTATTTTCGCGTCAGTTTGCCGCGATGGTCAATGCTGGGGTGGCGATGGTCAGATGTCTGACCGTACTATCAGAGCAGTGTAATAATCCCAAACTGCGCAAAGTGCTCGCACAAGTCAGTATCGATGTCCAGCAGGGGATTAACCTCTCGGATGCCATGCGCCGCCATCCAGAATGCTTCGACACGCTCTATGTCAGTATGGTGCAGGCTGGCGAAGTGGGTGGGGTGCTCGATGAAGTCCTCAATCGGTTGGCTAAAGTACTAGAAGATATGTCTCGCCTGAAGAACCAAGTCAAAGGGGCAATGGCTTATCCCGTTGCGGTGGGGATTTTGGCACTTTTAGTCTTCTTGGGGATGACAATCTTCTTGATTCCCGTATTTGCAGGTATTTTCAAAGGTTTGGGGACTGAATTACCCGGTTTGACCCTGTTTATGTTGGGTGTCAGTGGTGTTTTGACTAGCTGGCTGGTGTTGATTCCGATCTCGATCGTTACGGGTTCGATTTTTGGATACACTCAATATTACAAAACCAAGATTGGTAAACTGACGATGGATCGGTTTTTCTTGAAAATGCCAATTATTGGTGACTTGAATGAAAAATCGGCAACTGCTAGATTTTGTCGGATTTTTGGGACATTAACTCGATCGGGTGTACCCATTCTCAATTCCCTCGATATCGTCCGCGATACGGCAGGTAATCAAGTAATTGCTAATGCGATCGAAAAATCCAAGCTCGAAGTTCAGCAAGGGGGGATGTTGAGTAATGCTCTCCAACGCGAAAAAGCTTTCCCATCACTGGCGATTCAAATGATCAGCATTGGTGAAGAAACTGGGGAATTAGACACCATGATGATGAAAGTTGCTGATTTCTATGAAGATGAAGTCGAGCAAGCCGTCAAAGCTCTCACCAGTGTACTCGAACCAATTATGATGGTCTTCCTAGCTGGGATGGTTGCCGTAATTCTACTTTCGATGTATTTACCAATGTTTAAAGTATTCGAGAAACTCGGTTAAAAAGTTAAAAATAAAACTAGTACTATTACAAACCCGACTTTTCTAAAAAGTGGGGTTTGTTTCTTAACCAGGATGGAAAACTTAATTATCAATTATCAACTATCAATTATCAACTAATTTATTATGTCTATTAAGCCATCAGATTACGAACAGCTTTTAGCTAAGTATAGCAACCATCATGAAGCCGTAGAACTGCTCAAGCTCTATCGTCCGTATCTAGAAATGATTCCGAGTATGAGACGATCGGAAGAAAGTCTCATTACGCTGCCTTTGCCTGTTGTCAAACTCCGTAAAGTGCCCCTAATACAGCAATTAGATTGGGTTTCACCAATTACAGCTACTGCTAAAACCAGCTTACTACCCTGCGATCTGGCCTATCTGATGTGCGATCCAGAATGGAAAATTAAAATGGGTGGCGAGATTATCATTTTTATCCATCGTCCCGAAGAAGATCTATCGGATTTGCTCGCGCGTTGGCGGCAGACGCAGGTATTATTAGACAATAATTATGAGTGGGTAATGCCCCAATATTACCAGCATATTATCGGTGAAGGTGCCGAACATGTATATCCCTTATTCGTATTATTGAATCAGACGCCCGCACGGATCGTACAGGGATTAACTGGCGCGCACTTACCATTTGTGATCGCACCAGTCGATCGCGTACATCTAAATGAATTAATTTTGCCCGAACGTGGTACCGAACTATCCGATCTCTAATTATCGATATTTTGATGAATCCGATCGAGATCTTGCGGATCGACGCCAATTTGCTGGAGATAATTACAAGCTACTTGCAATCTCTGTTCGGTAATTTCCGATCTTTCCTGTAATTGATGAAACTGAGCTTGAAGCTCAGTATTGATTTGAATTTGAGCCTGGAGTTTTTGTTCGAGTTTTTTAATCATCGACCAAGCTTGATCTGGATTAATTTCTGACTGTTTTTGTTGAATTTTTTGAGCTAGGTCAGTACTGGGATGACGATCGAAACTATCGATCGTTGGCAATGCTACTGTTGCGTCTGCTGTCTCAATGCCAGTCGTTTCGGCACGATCCGATCCACTCTGAGCCAGCCATAGCACTTTGTCATCCCGTTTGAGGATCAGTTGTCCGGCGATCGTTTTAATGGTGAAAGTACCACCAGCAACAGTGATATTCTGGACGGGATACCAGCTACTTTTGAAGCTAACCAAGATATTCATATTAAACCGTTGTTTATCTTGAAATCTTTCGGTCGGCCACCATTTTTTCCATAAAATTGCTGGATCGGTATGCAAAATTCGATATCCAGCCGGCGTCACATAATGCTTGTATTCAATAAAACCCGCCCGACTGGCATCGCCAAACATCACAAAGTCACGTTCGATCAGTAGCCGATCGATTACTTCTAAAAATGATGAACCATGTTTGACAATCACAGTTCTCGGTTTACTATTTAAGTACATAATGGCGATCGAATCGCCATTTCTAGCTAACAGTTGGGAGAGATTACCACTCACTTCCAACCGGAGATTGGCACTAGCCAAGAGTTGATTGCTACCTTGGGCAAATTTTTCAATCAGTTTAGTGTCATCTAAGTCGAAAATATTAGACATTGCCGATTTCTCGCTAATCATCTTAGTTAAAGTGGGTGGAGTGAATAGAAGGATGAACGATCGATTATTAGGTAATTAATATAAATTTTAAAAGTAACACTCGCCAGGGAAGTAATCGTTAGATTGACTGAGTGTCCGAGGATTGTCAAGCTAGCTGTTATAGACTTATCGATCGTTTACATCAATCATAACTGCGCGATCGAGCGGTTCGTATCCGACAAAAGTCGGAGATTTAAGTTACTGACTGACGATCGCGCGCAATCTCGATCGCGCCTAGTCAGCTATATCGAATGTCGAGATCTAGTCGATTTGAGAACTATCTGCAAAAAAACCACTTTACCCGAGTTTCAGTAAAGTGGTTGTAGATTCTCAATCGAGATCGATCCTATGAGCCAGCTAAGGCTTGAGCGGGCTGATTGGCTTGCTTGCGAACAGTTTCTCGCTCGACAATTTGGCGAAACTCATCCCCATCAATCGTTTCTTTGTCGATTAAGATTTCCGCCAAAATATCCATTAACCAGCGATGAGACTGAAGTAGATCGAGGGCTTGCTGATAACACTCCTTGACAATTTTACGCACCTCTCGATCGATTTGAGCCGCGATAATTTCTGAGTATTCTTGATGCTCGGTATCCATGGCCACTAATCCGAGTTCGGACATCCCCATCTGCGCCACCATCCAGCGGGCAATTTGGGTCAGGCTTTGGATATCGCTACCCGCACCAGAATCGACTTCATCTTTACCGAAGACAATTTCTTCAGCCGCCCGACCGCCAAGTTTGACGGTAATCATCGCCAACAGCTTGGCACGACTTTCCAGCCCATTCTCTTCATTTGGTGTAGACCATGTCAGTCCGATGGCTCGACCGCGTGGTAAGACGGTGACTTTTTGGAGTGGGTCGTGTTCTGTGAGCAACGTGATCAGCAAGGCATGACCGATTTCATGGTAGGCGGTCATCCGCTTAAACTTGCCATCCATTACCACCTTACCTTCCATCCCCGCCATCACCCGATCGATTGCGTCATCAATTTCGCTAATCGTAATGGCTTCTTTGTGACGGCGAGCGGTAAAGATGGCCGCTTCATTGAGCAAGTTGGCTAGATCTGCGCCGGTAAAGCCAGTCGTCCGCCGAGCAACTGCTTCGAGCGAGAGTTCGGGATCGACTTTTTTATCGCGAATATGTACTTTTAAAATCGCCAAGCGACCCTTGTAATCGGGGGGATCGACTTGAACTTGACGATCGAATCGACCGGGACGTAATAAAGCTGCATCGAGGACATCGGCACGGTTGGTAGCGGCAATGATAATTACCCCATTATTGCCCTCAAATCCGTCCATCTCGGTCAGCAATTGGTTGAGCGTCTGTTCGCGCTCATCATTACCGCCACCGATGCCTACGCCTCGCTGCCGACCGACTGCGTCGATTTCATCAATGAATACCAAGCAGGGGGCATTTTCTTTGGCTTTTTTGAATAAGTCACGGACGCGGGAGGCACCCACACCAACGAACATTTCGACGAATTCCGAACCAGAAATACTAAAGAACGGTACGCCAGCCTCACCCGCGATCGCTTTGGCCATCAATGTTTTACCTGTTCCTGGCGATCCGACCAACAGTACGCCCTTAGGAATCTTGGCACCAACGGAGGTAAACCGTTCGGGTTCTTGCAAGAATGTCACTACTTCTTGGAGTTCTTCCTTGGCTTCTTCAATCCCAGCCACATCGTCAAACATTACCCCAGTTTTCGCCTGCATCTGAAAACGGGCGCGGGATTTGCCAAAACTCATCGCTTGTCCCGAAGCATTGCCCGACCGACGAATAATCGCCGACAAGACGGTAATGACAAACACTAATAGCAGGACATTGCCAAGCAGTCCAAAAATAGCATTTTTATCGGCTGACTTCTGGAAACTATATTCGATGCCCTTGGCACTGAGCTTGCTTTGTAATTCTGAGTTGTCATCTAGCAGTGTCACTTCCTTCACCCGCAGTTTGCTACTGGCGGGGGAATCGGCGACGGTAACTTTGGCGATCTTCGTGACTGGATCGATTTCGACCTTCGATACCGTGCCGCTATTGACCTCCTTGATCAGTTCGCCATAACTAAGCGTGTTGGGATCGTTCTTGGCAAAAGCTGGGGTACTCCAGATAAGTCCCAAAGCGAGTGGCACGCCAGCCGCTAATCGCCACCATGACTGGGAAAATCGCTTTGATTTGACCTGGGAACTATTTTGCATATATTTTTCTTGTGTCCTTACACCTGCACCCGATCTGAGTATTTAGATTTAGATTTAGTCGTTAGTTCGCAACCGATCTGCCGATCGAGACTCGTCTATCTTCTAGTTTAGCTTCAGTTTTATTATTGCCATATTTATGAGCGGAATTAACATTTTATAAGATTGTGCCAATTAGGGCGAACATTAATTCAGGTAACTGTTGGGGCTTTTGCTAAGGGGGAAATTTGCTTGACCTCCGTATTGAGATTAACAAAGTAGAGTTCGATGTTCAAATCTGGGTAGCGATCGCGAATCGCCCAGTAGGCGCGACTGAGGTATTCTGTATGGGTGGCTAGCTCCAGCACGGGGTTGTCAGTCAGGCTGGGATCGATTTTGTACTTGTAGACGGAACAGTCTTGGTGATCGAGAATTAACACCTTTTTGATGTGATGGAGACGGTAGGAAATATCCAATTGATCCCAAAATGCTTCGGCATCGTACTGATGGGGCATGCCGCTCAAAGCCAGCGAAGCCCCCGCTAGTGCTGTGAAATCGTACTGTCCGCCCAAATTTTGGAGAGAGAGAAAATAGCGTTCTGCTTCCAAAATCCGATAATCGATACAACTGAGCACCAACGCCTTGGGTACTTTTGCTTCGGCTCTAGCAGCCGCAGGAGCGATCGTACTAGCTGTCATCAGCACCCCTACGCCGACAAGATGGCGGAGAAATTGACGGCGATCGGTCATCGCAGCCGCGCCCCGATCGTGCTGAAAACACTGACAACTATCCCGCATGTTAATTTGCTCTATATTTAGAAAAGTCAACTCGATTGTCTACCGGATCGAGCAGCGGCCGACGATCGGCTAAATGTTACTACTGGGTTCGCGATGTAGTTGGTTGGTTAAAGTGGTGATGTATTTATTCTACCAAAAGCTAACCCCCACAAATTCGATCGGTTGGTCTGGAGATCGCTACTTTGATCGGTGGATTGCATCCCTTCACCCCCCATTTTTTGAGACTCCCATGAGCCAGATGCTTGACGATCGAGACACTATGATATAATTACGAAGATCGCCTGTGAAGTTTTACCGACTCGTCGATCGGGCATTGAGGCTGGCAAATTGCTAGTCGTACGCCCAGATTTACCACATTCACTGTTGCCAATTTTCCCCTGTGAATGTCGGGTCTGGTCGAGATCTAACTGGCAACCCCCAGCCAAGTTTTTCGACACCTTTTAGTCCTATGTTGTCTATCCAAACGATGCCTGCATCAATCCCGAAGTTGGATGATTTATTACTCAATTCCCAGCTCGAATCATCACAACTGGCGCAAATTTCTACAGAGTTGAACGAGATCGCGACTGCCATTGCCGCATTGACTCAAATTGATCGAGTGGAATTAGCCAGAACTGCCCAAGATTTACAAATAGAATCGATCGTCTCGGACTGGCTCGATGACTGGTCTCTAGACCGACCAGCAAAGTACAAGCATTTTACCATCCAACAAATCCGCGCCTTGGTGACGATTTTCAATCAGTTGGCCGGTCAGTCCCAAGCGACGATCCGGCAGCATCTCAACTATTGGCACCAGACCATCGAATACGAACAATTACCAATTCAATCGCCAGCATTAGCCGACTATATCAACAATTTTATTACAATCTATCAAGCACGGTTTGGCAGAGACACTCATTCCTTTGAGACCCTTTCGACCATCGCCCTAAATTTATTGCTCGGACTGTTATTCTATAGCAGCCCCAACGGACACCACCGACTCTGGACGGCATTATTACAGCGATCGCATCGCCCGATCGTCCCCCCTACTGCCAGTTAGCCAAGTTTAGGATCGATATCAACTATATTTTACAGACAATTAATTATGGAAGCCGATCGATCGACCACCCGGACTTACACTGCGAATACTTGCGAACTGATCGTGTCTGGTCAAGAACTGAAGCTAGTTCGAGATCTCCAACCAGATGCCATCGATCCGGTTGATTTTTGCCTGTATTTAGAGCGATCCGAGGGGAGCGAACTCGCTCGGCTGACATTGCCAGGACAACCACAGCAATTAAACCAGCTCCAGCAAGTCGTCAGCAGTTATATTGCCGATCTAGTTGCCAAATTTCCGATCCCAGTCGCGCTCGAATCGGTGCCACCAGCCGCCGAGAGTCCAGAGCCAAGCGATGCTCAGGCAGAAGTTCATGTCGATCGGGTAGAGCGATCATCCAGATCGGGAATCCTCAAAAACTTACCAGGATTGCGGAGTAGCTTGCCAGCAGACGGCCACTCTGACGATCGATTTGACAATCGCTCTGGCGTCTCTAAAATGTTCGGTCTCCAGCCCACCCATCGGCCAGTCGAGCGTCATCCGGCAACGCACTTCGGCGCGATCGATCCTGCCGTCACACCAGCGACGCCAGATCGTCATCCCCCATACCTGACCGGATCTGGAGATCGCTCACTCGACCACTACTTGCATCTGGGTGATTTAGCAACTGCGACCGCTGGTGAAGTTGTCAGTTTATCAGCCCTTCAACTATTCGATCTGGCGATCGTCTTAGATGCATACGCCAACGCCAATCTCTCGCCAGCCGATCGGCAAAAATCAGCCACACTCAATCGGACGCTGTTCCAATCCGATCCAGTAAGCACCGCAAATACCAATCCAGCTACAGTCGATCCAGTGCAGTTGTCAAATTTCTCCAGAGGAGCAGCCGATCCAGCACAGCACCCAGTTTATTATCGCAATCGTCGCTCCCGTTCGTCATTTATGTCTGGCATTCCGTGGGCGATCGCGGCAGTGCTGGCGGTGGGCGTTCCCTTGGCAATGCTCGACCCCAATTCCAATCCGCTCAAAGACGCCGCCAACAACATCAAAATGCCCGATCTGGCGGCGACCAAGAAGTCAGCTTCAGTTCCCAACACAGCACCAGGCGCGACTAAAACCGATCTGAGTCAGAGTAATCCCACTGCCGCACTGCCAACCCCTTGGCAAGCACAGCCCGTGCAACCACCCGCCAGCACTAAACCGAGCGCAACTCCTACTGCTGGCAACCTGGGTGCTGCCCCATTACCTGAAGCACTTGGGGGTTCGAGACAAAATCCTGCCACAATTAACGGTCAAGCAGCTATTGGTACCAAACCTGCTGCCGATCCGATCTCGCCCAATCTCAATTCTAGCGGTCTACCGATCGGTACGACTACACCTCAGAGTATCGCAAAACCTGGGAGCAAAACAACTTCAGTAGTTCCCAGCCCCAAACCGGGCAGCACTCCTAAATCAGCGCCAATCCAAATCGGTCAACTCCCGATCGATCCGGCCACTGCTGGTAAAATCTCGGTTTCCAAACAACCAGTCCTCCTCCCCCCCACCGATCCGTCACCAAGCGTGACGACTACTCCCGTCACGCCAGTCCCCTTTCCCAAACCAGGACTGGATGAATCTGGCCGGATCGACCCCTTCGATCGACCCACTACTCCCAACCAGACTGGTCGCCCCAGCAAGCCAGCAGTCGCCACCAAGCCCAAACTCAAAACCGGCAAACCGCAACCCTCAGCACTCAATCCATCGCCGAATGAGCCATTTACCCCAATACCCAAAAATCCCAACCTCATCAGCCCCACCGATCGTAGTAGTACCGAAGGCAACGATCCGCAAGTCCAACCAGTCATCCCCGATCGACCCCTGCAATCTAATAATGCTACCGATCCAGCGGAAAATAACCCCACCCTTCAGGAAGCCAAACGCTATTTCCAAGGTAAGTGGAAAGCCAGCACCGCGCAGCCCAACGCGCTGCAATACGTACTCCAAGTGAGCAAAAATGGTACGGTGCGCAGTATCTCACCCCAAGGTGAAGCAGCGACTACCTACCTGCAACAGACTAAATTGATTAAAACAGGTCAAAAGTTGTTCTCTCCTGCCGCTGGTAGTAGCGACCAAAAAATTCGCATTTTGCTTCAGCCCGACGGGGGCGTAGATACTTTTACCGAACCATAGATGTTTAGTTGATAGTTGATAGTTGATAGTTGACTGCGCTGCGATTGGGTTAGGGCATACATAAATCTCTGACTCGATCGCCATCTGCCTCAAGACGGGAGCTTGAAACTCCTGCTGTTTGGAAAAGTTGCGGTCGATCTACCATTTTTGTCTTCTTCGCTCCCAACTCCCATCCAGTGGTACAGCAACTCCCAACTAATTCGAGTTAACCCTCCCGAATCGATCGGCGATCCACATTCGCGAGATTGGCAGTTTTATACTAGAATCGACAAGATCGATCGTCCATTACTGAGAACAGTTTGTGTTAAATCGTCATCGCTGGGTCATCAATCTAGTTGTAGCTGTGTCACTGCTGGCTCTAACTGGGTTTTCGTTATTTCCAATTTTTAGTTTGGTGTTAGATGGTGGTGCCGCAGTCGCCACCGAACCAAATAGTCTGTCCGCCGCGCAAACAAGTCAACTGCAATCGCAAGCTCAAGGTTACACCAAAGTCTTGCAAAGAGAGCCAGACAACCAAGTCGCGCTGAAGGGCTTGCTCGATGTGCGCCTACAATTAGGCGATATCAAAGGGAGTTTGCCCCCACTCGAAAAAATTGCCGCACTCAATCCCCAAACACCAGACTATACTGTCCTCTTAGCTCAAACCAAGCAGTATCTAGGCGATCGCGATGGTGCGACAGCTAGCTATCGAACGGTGTTAACGATTCAGCCTCAAAATATTAATGCGCTGCAAGGATTGGTCAGTTTATTAATCGATGCCAAGCGTCCAGAAGCAGCAATGGGTGCCGTTCAAACAGCTTTGAAGGCCGCGCCACCAAATACCGATCTGACGCCAGTCAAACTGCTCCAAGCGCAGATTTACCTCACCCAACAGCGCAATGCTGATGCTCTCGGTATCTATGATGCGGCGATCGAAGCCAATCGAGATGATTTTCGCCCAGTTTTGGCTAAAGCTCTAGTCTTCAAGCAAATGGGCAATCTGACGCAAGCACAGTTGCTGATGACCACAGCAGCGGGACTGGCTCCAGCCGAATATAAGGATCAGATTAGACAGTTGGCACAATCAACCCAACCACCAAAAGTGACGATCTCACCAACGGTGACGACGCCTGCGCCGATTGCCCCAACTGCCGCCCCAAGTCAGCCATTAGCTAAACCTCAACCCCAACCTGTAAAATAGTTCGATCATCGAACTAATCATCAAAAAAAGCGCTAATCGATCGATTAGCGCTTTTTTTTTGGAATTTGCGATCGATTGAAACTAAAATCAAATATGAGATCGTATTAATTCAATTTAGCGCAGCATAAAGCCTGACTAAAGATATTTAGTCAGATTGAAGTTGATTTGTTAGTGAAAATAAATTACAGAATAGCTTCTAAGCTCGACTTTATCCATTTTAAAACCTTCGTGTTGGAGACTGGCTCCCAGACTCGCTCTCGTCGAACCGACTTTTCACAGATCGATAAAACAGGCGATATTCAAAAAGTCCAACCTGCTATAACCGTTATGGCTAGAC
>NZ_JANNDR010000119.1:0-11274 GCF_031378165.1 Chamaesiphon sp. OTE_75_metabat_556 | reverse complement strand
TTCTAGGCGATCGATTGTATGGTTGTCGGGCAGATTTAGAACGCTTACATCTACATGCACGCGAGCTGAGTTTTATTCATCCATACACATTGGCACGAATTTCGATCCAAACTCAATGCCCATTTTAAATCAAAGATCCGTAGGGGCGGGTTTATGCTAGAAATCCTTGCTGTAAAGACAACTATCGTCCGAACCCGCCCTCACCCACAATTAACTTTCTGGAGGGGTTGGGCGGGTTCATCTGAGGTTGACTTTCGGTTTGAATTAATAGCATAAATGCCCCTACAGGTTAACTATCTCACCCCAGCGATCCGGATTCTGTTAGAGTGAGATCTGAGAAATTTAAGTGTTGTAAACCTAGCATGGCAGAAACTCTATTTTTTAACGCCCTCCGTGCCGCGATCGATGAAGAAATGGCGCGGGATTCAGCAGTGATGGTGATGGGTGAAGATGTCGGACATTACGGCGGTTCGTATAAAGTCACCAAAGATCTCTATAAGAAGTATGGAGACTTACGCATCCTCGACACCCCGATCGCCGAAAATAGCTTTACAGGGATGGCTGTAGGGGCTGCCATGACTGGATTGCGGCCGATTATTGAAGGCATGAATATGGGGTTTCTACTCCTAGCCTTCAACCAGATTTCCAATAATGCGGGGATGTTGCGGTATACCTCTGGCGGTAATTTTACGATTCCGTTGGTGATTCGCGGCCCTGGTGGTGTGGGTAGACAATTGGGTGCAGAGCATTCGCAACGGTTGGAAGCTTATTTCCAAGCCGTGCCTGGATTGAAGATCGTGGCTTGTTCGACGCCGCGTAATGCTAAAGGATTGCTCAAATCGGCGATCAGAGACGAAAATCCGGTTTTATTCTTCGAGCATGTCTTACTCTATAACCTCAAAGAAGACTTACCTGATGAAGAATATCTCCAACCACTAGATAAGGCGGAAATCGTCCGCCCTGGTAAAGATGTCACCGTCCTCACCTACTCGCGGATGCGCCACCACTGCACCCAAGCGATGAAATCCATTGAAGGAAAAGGTTACGATCCAGAAATCATCGACTTGATTTCGCTCAAACCGTTAGATCTCGAAACCATTGGAGCATCGATTAAGAAGACGCACAAAGTCATCATCGTCGAGGAGTGTATGCGGACTGGTGGTATCGGTGCGGAATTAGTTGCCTCGATCAACGACCATTTCTTTGACGAACTAGACGCGCCCGTCCTGCGGATGTCGTCACAAGATATTCCGACTCCTTATAATGGCAAGTTAGAATACCTGACGATCATTCAGCCACCCCAGATTGCTGAAGCGATCGAAAAAATGGTTGATGGCAAATTGTAAGAGCGTTGGGAGGAAGGAGTTGGGAGTTGGGAGTAATTAAATAATTCATCACTAATTACTTGGCTGTTGAAATTCTCCTAACTCCTAACTCCCAACTAAATTTAAAATAACTAAACCTTTATATTTATCATGCAAAAACAGCGAGTTATTTTAGGCTTAATTTTAGTCTTGCTGATCGCTGCAATTACCTTGTTATTCAACAAGCCGATGCGCTTGGGGCTAGATTTACAGGGTGGTTCGCAACTAACTATTCAGGTCAAACCGACCGCCGATCATCCGGTGATTACCCAACTTGATCTCGAAGCGGTACAAAAGGTAATTGAAAATCGGATTAATGGTTTAGGTGTCTCAGAAGCCTCGATCCAATCCGCTCAGGGTAATAAAGTCTTAGTTCAATTACCAGGTGTCAGCGATCCGCAGCAAGCAGAAAGAGTCCTCGGTGGCGTCGCCCAACTAGAGTTTCGCGAACAAAAAGCGGGGACAGAAGGACAATTAAAAGCTGAATGGGAAGTATTAAAAGCAGCTAAGGCCGAACAATTACTGCTCCAAAAATCTAAATCTACTGACAAAATAGCACTCGCTGAGAAGCAATCCACGATCGAAAAACAATCTGCCCAAATCGATAAATTATTCAATCCGGCCGCGATTACTGGTAAGAATCTCAAATATGCCAATCCCGAACCTTTATCTGCTGGTGGTTGGGAAGTCTCGATCGAATTTGATGGTACTGGAGGCGATGCATTTGCTAAACTGACTAAAAATCTCGCTGGCACTGGTCGATCGATCGGCGTGTTTCTAGACAAAGAACCGATTAGTACCCCGACAGTGGGGCCGACATTTGCTGCGACGGGGATTACTGGCGGCAAGGCTGTAATTACGGGCGATTTCACAACCGAAACTGCCAACGACTTAGCCGTACAGCTCCGAGGTGGTTCGCTACCAGTACCCGTCGAAATCGTTGAAAACCGCACTGTCGGAGCAAGTCTCGGTCGCGATAGCATTCAAAGCAGTATCTACGCTGGTCTCGGTGGATTGTTCTTGGTAGCAGTATTTATGGCTGTCTATTATCGATTGCCTGGAATCGTCGCGGATGTTGCCTTAATTATTTACTCGATCTTGAGTCTAGCCGCTTTTAATATTCTGGATGTCACGTTGACATTGCCAGGGATTGCGGGCTTTATTCTGAGTATCGGGATGGCGGTAGATGCCAACGTCCTGATCTTCGAGCGCACCCGCGAGGAAATTCGTGCTGGTAAAACTTTGTACAAGTCGGTAGAGGCTGGGTTTCACCGCGCTTTTGATAGTATTCTCGATAGCCATGTGACAACCTTAATTTCCTGTGCCGCTCTGTTCTTCTTGGGATCGGGCTTAGTCAAAGGATATGCGGTCACTCTGGCCGTTGGGGTATTATTGAGCTTATTTACTTCCCTCACCTGTACGCGCACATTTCTGCTGTTGTTGGTGCTCGGCTTCCCCGCTTTGCGCCAAAGAACCAATTTATTTGCCCCCAATGTCCCTAGCAGTGAAATTTCTAGTGGTGGGGTCAAATACTAACAACACTCACCTAGTGATAAGCATCATACGTTAGGGTACCTCATTCCCCCGCTCCCTCTCCTCGCTGTCTTGATGCGCTAAACCATCGGCAAAGCCGAGGAGCGCGCATCGCTCCCCGCTCCCTACTCCCTACTCCCTCTCCCCTATTCCCTATGAGAAAATTTAGTGTTACCAAACAACGTAAATGGTGGTGGATGTTGTCTACTGCCGTTATTTTGGCCGGAATTACCTCAATGATCTTATCGTGGACAAATCCAGAGATCGGATCACCATTGCGCAGAGGATTGGACTTCACGGGTGGCTCAAAATTACAGTATGGATTGGATTGTCCGACTGCCAATAGTTGTAAACCGATCGATATCGCTGTCGTCCGAGAAATCATCAAAAATCAAGGAATTGCCGATCCGGTTATTCAAATCGTTGGCAAAGATATGACAGGGATTTCGATCGGGACTAAATTTCTGGATGTCGAGGCGATTACTAAGCTAGAAACTGCTCTGGCAGCTAAATTGGGTGATTTAGATCCCAAGCAACGGAATGTTTATAAAGTTGGCCCCACGCTAGGTCAAGAACTATTTCAAAATGGTTTGATTGCGATCGTCTTATCGTTTGGGTTGATCTTGTTGTATCTAACCTTTCGCTTCAAATTTGACTATGCGTTCTTTGCCTTTGTCGCCCTCTTCCATGATGTGTTGATCACTACGGGTATTTTCTCGATTTTGGGTTTAGTTGGTGGCGTCGAAATTGATAGTTTATTTGTAGTCGCTCTCTTGACAATTATCGGTTTTTCAGTCAATGATACTGTCGTCATTTACGATCGGATTCGCGAAGTGATTAGCCTCCATCCCGAGCAATCGATCGATACAATTGTGGACGATGCGGTCAATCAAACTATGTCTCGATCGATCAATACCACCTTAACCGTGTTGCTGACCTTGATCTCGATTTTCCTCTTTGGTGGTGATACCCTGAAAAACTTTGCCCTGTGCCTGATTATTGGCTTTACAGCGGGAGCTTACTCTAGTATCTTTATCGCCAGCACCCTATTTGCCTGGTGGCGCGAACGTCATCCCACGCCGCCGACTAATGCCACAGTGAATTCCGAGTCTTAGATATGTCTAGATTGAATCCATCTGAGCCATCTGTCCCGACAGTTCCCGACATCGAACTCGACCCGATTTTTAAAAACCAGATGGCAAATCTCTATCATCTGAATGTCTACGGACGCTGGTTGGTGATCGGATTATTATGGTTGACGGTCGGGGTCTATAGTCTGTGGGAATTGCGTTATCCTATTAGTCTGATCCAAGAACAGTTTACCTGGGCAGCAGTCAAATACGGGCTGATCTTTCAGCCGATTCCGGCTCTCGGTTTGTGTTTATGTGTGGGTGTGATGACTGGTACTTTGGTTTGGCAAAGTCGGAATATGCTCTGGGGCATCTCCAAAAAAGAACATCAGCAGTTAATTAAGCAAGTCGGCGAGATTCGTAAACAAGGAGATGGTCATCCGCTCTGGAAGTGGGTAGTTAAATCAGTTGATAATTGATAATTGATAATTGATACAAAGTAGAAGTAGCTGTTCGGAGATTTCGATCGTAGATAGGCAAATAGCACACAATCCTCATGCAATCCCCCACATTAGATTCCCAGCATCCGCCAGCACCCAAACTCATCGATGCTTGCGTGCATTGTGGGTTTTGTCTATCTACTTGCCCTAGTTACCGCGTCTTGGGGACAGAGATGGATTCGCCACGGGGACGAGTGTATATGATGGATGCGCTCAATCAAGGCGAAATCGACCTCACCCCGGTGGTTGTCAGTCATTTTGATAGTTGCTTGGGTTGTTTGGCTTGTACGACTACCTGCCCGTCAGGAGTCCAGTACGACAAGCTGATTGCCGCGATGCGTCCCCAAATCGAACGCAATCATCAACGTCCCCTTGTCGAGCGGTTGTATCGACAGTTTATTTTTGGCTTATTTCCCTATCCCAATCGACTCCGCTTATTATTGATCCCGCTGTTTATCTATCAAAAGCTGGGCTTGCAAAAATTGATTCGACAAACCAAGATCGTCGAGAAAGTCTCGCCCCATTTAGCAGCGATGGAGTCAAATCTGCCCGAATTATCTTTAAGTACATTTCAAGATACTTTGCCAGCATTAATTCCTGCCCAAGGCACTCAACGATATCGAGTGGGGATGATTTTGGGTTGCGTCCAAAAACTATTTTTCGATCGCGTCAATCAGGCGACAGTCAGAGTACTCACCGCCAATGGGTGTGAAATTGTCATCCCTCAATCTCAAGGTTGTTGTGCAGCACTCCCGCACCATCAAGGGCAAGAAGAACAAGCGAAAACCTTGGCACGGGAGATGATTGACAACTTTGCAAATACCAATGTCGATGCAATTATTATCAATGCAGCGGGCTGCGGACACACGCTCAAAGAATACGGCGAACTGCTCCAAGACGATCCTGATTATGTCCAAAAAGCGATCGATTTTTCGGCCAAAGTCAAAGATGTCCAAGAATTTTTAGCAGAAATTAAACTAACAACGCCACTATCGCCCATTTCTACCGCACCACTCGCACTCGTCTACCAAGATGCTTGTCACTTACTCCACGGGCAGAAAATCAGCGTCCAGCCGCGTCAACTGCTCAAGCAGATCCCGAATATTACGCTGACAGAGCCGCTAGATGCCGCACTGTGCTGTGGGAGCGCGGGTGTATATAATATGCTCCAACCAGAAACAGCCAACGAACTGGGCATACAAAAAGTCCGCAATCTCGTCAATACTGGCGCGACAATTATTGCCTCTGCCAATCCTGGTTGTACGCTCCAAATTGCCAAGCATCTAGAATTACAAGGACATCAGACCAGAATCTTACATCCGATCGAGCTATTAGATCTATCGATTAGAGGTAAATTAGTTGACAGTTAAATATCTAACTGTTATCAATTATCAATTATCAACTAGCCTAAATCCAATTAAAGATCCAAAAATTCCACAGTCGGTAGCTGAGGTCGGTTTTTTCGATCGATAATCCCAAATACACTGGCAACCAAAATACAAATGTAGCCGCCACGCTAAAAATCGTGGTTAATCCGGCTGCTTGCCAGAACTTTGAGTTACTACGCAACCAGTTATCGACAAACCAAGCTAACCCAACAATTGCAAAGAGTACGCCACCTAGATAGTGATAAATAAATAAACAGCGAGTAATTCCGACCCAGGGTAGTAAGTTTACGGCATAATTAATCGCGATAAATAATGGTACCCCGAGATAATTAAGATTGAGATCGCGAATCGGTGCCAAGACATTTTTTTCGATCGTCGATCTCTGGGCATTTCGCCCAATTTGATTCCCAATCGACCAGATTGCCCCGAAAATTGCTGCTAGTGACAACCACCAGAGGAGGGGATTACCCATGGCATGGACATCATAATAATAATTGGGTTTGTACTCAGTGAAATAATAAGCTAAAGGCCGCATCAATAGCGGCCACGTATACCAGCTAGCGCAGTAGGGATGAATGCCAGTACCATTGCCAATTTTTTCGTGATAGTTGAGCATCGTCTGATGGACATCAATAAAATTTAGATCGGGATTCTGGATCAGATGGGGAATCCATAACAGACTGTAGGTAATAATGGGAACGATCGTTAAACTAAAAACAATGTCAAACGGGTGGATTTTGGCCAATCTCTCTAATAGTGAATCATGAGGATCTTCAGCTCGTGTAGATGATCGTCGGGATATTAATAATTTAGCGATCGCTATAAAAATATAGATACCAACCAGAAATGATAATCCATTCCATTTACATGCAATTGCTGCGCCCAGAGAGATGCCAGCACCGAATAACAGCGCGCGACAATGACGATCTCTTCTGACAGCAATTAGTACCAATAGTTGCCCTAATAATCCAAAGCAGACCAGAAAAATACTATTGAGCGCATATCGAGATTCAACTAGAAATAATCCATCCAAACTAACAAATAAAGCAGCCAAAAAAGCATAACTTTTCCGCTGGCTCAATTGATAAGCTAACGCCGCAACTAGCGGCGCGACTGACGAACCAAACACAGCATTCATCCAGCGGTAACTAAATGTCGAATGTACCGATCCGGTGAAAGCATTGAGATTTTCTTGTCCAAATGGTAGTCGATCACCAATCCAAATCCCGATCGCGATCAGATACTGACTCAGTGGTGGATGTGAATTAAAAAATGGGGTACGAGTGAGATAATTATTGCCAAATACGGCATAATAAACCTCATCGAATACTAGTAAATTAAATCGCTCTAGTCCCCAAAAACGTAAGCCGATAGCGATCGAACAGACGATAATTATGCCTAGAGTAGATCGGTTTTGATTAGTTTTCGTGTCTAAATTCACGATCTTTTATTTAGGATAGTGGCGGTATCAAGATCCTCAATTTGCTCAGAGCATCTATAAGGTTTAGGCATATATGGTGCGGTAGATCGTTCAACGATTCTCAGCCGGATTAGCTAGCTTAGATGTTTGCTGCCAAGGCACCTGACGATATTTAAGATAATAACCAAACATACTCATCAGCACAATCACAATCGCACCGATCCCCAGTGGATTAGGTATCCAAAATACAGCTTCAATCCGCTCGATCTGACCTGGTTGTAATTGCCAAGTTGTTTGATTGCCTTGAGTGGTTTTGACCAGATTTGGACTCATACTTGGCTCGGTAGTTTGGACGCCCCAAGGACTCTGAATTCTAAATTTAAGATCGACAAAGTTATTAGCCGCGATCGCTACTTTCGCATCAGTCTTTGGTATAGAGATCGCCTGGAGATCGACATCAAAGATCAGGTGATTTTTGACGATCGCCAACCAGTTACTCTGCTCGATTTGTAAATGAGCGGAGAACTTCGATGCCGTTCCATTACTTGCCGGAGGCGTCGGATTAAAGAATCGATTTATTTTGGTAACTAATTCTTGAGTGCTGGCAAACGGAATCACTATTTCAAATTCACGATCACTCAATCGGGTCAGATGACCTTGTGCTTGGCGCGTACGGTCTTCGATACTTTTGAGCCAGGCCGTAACCGCCTGGGGATTGAAACTATTTAAGCGATCGCCAAGCTGAAGATGTTGGACGATTTCTCCGTCATTAAAACCGTGAAAGTTGACGCCAGTATCGTATTTAACGCAACCAGATAAAGCGATTGCTACCAAACAAAATAGAATTGATAATTGTCTATTAATTGAATTTAGCCATGGCGAGATAAATCTGGGCAATTTAGCTCGATCGACAATAGTTTTCATATAATTTCCCTCAACCACGATCGATCTTATCAGAATTTTCTCCACTATTACGACTCCAGCCAGAGACACTGACTGCCTCCGGTCTTTGGCAGCCCTCGATTTAGTGATCGAACCGAGCGCGGTAAGTGTGGTATGATCGGGAGCTTTGCTACTGGTATTCGACCCGCGCCTATGAAAGCTCAAACTATCGCTCGCGAGCTAGCCCTGCTAACTCTTCCTCAGTTATCGAAGGCAGACAAAAAGTTAGCGCAAGCCCAACCGCGCCAGTTGCAATTGACCCTAGAGACGATGATGCTCAATGCAATCTCGACCCTCAGAGAAGAAACTCAAGAAGCACTAGAAGCGGCTGCCGCCGAACTCCAGCGCAGTAATGACCGAATCTTAAATAGTCAAACCAGAGCTAGTGACGTTGAAGGTGCTAGAGTGATGACCAAAGAGGCGATCGATTTGGTGCAAAAAGCGATCGACCGGCTGAGTCACGCCTTGGAAATGCCAGAGTTAATCAATAATTTCAATCGTCCCGACGTCCGCAGCTATGCGCTGGAGTTATTAGTCAAGGCCACCGAAGCCACCGCCGACATCGATACACTTTTGAGTAAAAGTATTGTAGATTGGCAGCTAGGTCGATTGCCAAAAATCGATCGCGATATTCTCCGACTGGCAGTGGCAGAAATCGTCTACCTGGGTTTGGAAGAAAGAATTGCGATTAATGAAGCCATCGAGTTGGCCAAACGTTATAGTGACGACCAAGGCCGCAAGTTAATTAACGGCGTCTTGCGTCGCGTCACCGAGCAACTCAAATCGGATGGATTGGCGACAGCCTCGATCGAGGATCGAGAGTAAAATCCGATCGATCTACAATTTTTACGGCTGCTAGATCCATCTACATAACTTTAAATAACTCCTAAAATTTAGCTTTCATAATTTTTAACTCATTATGGTTTTCAATTGGTTTCGTCGGAAGTTCGACACATCTGAATCTGAGCCAGTAACAGACACAGAACAGAGCGAAGCATCTGTTGAGATAGAAGCACCAGCGGTATCTGAAGATGAGCAAGCGACAACCAGTCAAGAAGTAGCCACTGACTATTTGGCTTGGGCAAAAGCCGCCTATCAGAATATTCAGCAGCAACAAGCAGCTCTACCCGTAGCAGCCAGTGAGACTGAATCATTGACCGTCGAGCCGATTGAGACACCAACCGAAGAGTCGATCGATCCAGCCACCACAGTACCCGATCTCGAGATCGGGAGCGCAACTGAGAATACAACTGACAGCACCGTCGAACAGCAGTCAGTTGCCGCTAGCAACGATCGAATCTCCACAGTAGATGAAATCCCTGCACCAGTAGCAGATGTCCCCATTTGGGCACGAGATGACCGCCAACAGCGACTAGAACAGCTCAAAGCTACAGCGATCGAAACTGAGACTCCAGCGGCTCCTGCGGCTGATGTAGACCTTGATGACGACTTCTTGTGGTCGGCTAAAGTCTTGGCAGATCGAGGGCGTACTCCCGAACAAGTCTCGCTAGACGAGATTAACTGGCTCAAAAAACTCCGCCAAGGCTTAGACAAAACCAGACGCGGCTTTGTCAATCAACTTAAAGCCCTGATCGGTCAAGGCCCCCTGAATGCCGATGCGGTAGAATCGATCGAAACTTTGTTACTCCAAGCCGATGTCGGTGTCGAAGCGACTGATTATGTCATCGAAACACTGCAAGCCAAGCTTCGCCAAGAATCTCTCCCCCCAGACGAAGCCGTCGCCTATCTCAAACAGATTTTGTGCGATTTACTCGACAAACCCTATCAAGAGAACTACACCCAAGAATTTTTCCCCAATCCCAACCAGCTCAATATCTGGCTGCTAGTCGGCGTCAATGGCGTTGGCAAAACTACCACCATCGGCAAACTCGCCCACATGAGCCAAGCATCTGGTTATAAATGTCTGATCGCTGCTGGCGATACCTTCCGCGCGGCTGCCGTCGAACAAGTCAAAGTTTGGGGGCAACGGAGTGGGATTGAAGTCATTGCCAATCCCGGCCAAAATACCGATCCTGCTGCTGTGGTATTTGATGCGATTAGTGCTGCTCGATCGCGCGGAACTGAGTTACTATTAGTCGATACTGCCGGACGATTACAAAACAAAAAAAACTTGATGGATGAGCTGAGCAAAATCCGGCGGATTATCGACAAGCAATCAGCTAATGCTCGGATCGAGTCCTTACTAGTACTCGATGCTACGCTGGGACAAAATGGTTTGCGGCAGGCGCAAGTTTTTGCCGAAGCAGCGAAGTTGAGTGGTGTGGTCTTAACCAAACTAGATGGTACTGCTAAAGGTGGTGTTGCTCTAGCGGTAGTTCAACAACTCGGTCTCCCGATTCGGTTTATCGGTGCAGGCGAGGGGATTGAAGATCTAAGACCTTTTTCTAGCTATGAATTCGTCGAAGCCTTATTAAGTGGTTAGGAATATATAGATGATGAATTATGAACCACAAGTTATGTCAGTAGCTGCTCTACAAGAATTAGTGGCAGATCTCAGTCGTCAACAAAAGAAAACCCACGAGCTACTGAGTAATTTAGGTTTTGCCTTACGCAGCTTTAAAAATCTCAACCAATTTTTGGAACTAATTCCGCTGATGGTCACGCGCGTCACTGATGGTGAAGGCGGGGCAATTATCTTGTTTAAAAAAACCGGTCAATTGCAAATTCAACAGTTACATTGTCAGGGTGAAGGTAATTGTAACGATCTGCGCCAGAGAATTGAAACGGCAATTTTCAAGACACTAACAGATGTATCAGAAGGTCGAGAAACTAGTTTCCAAACTGATTTCTGGGATAAGTTAGAGAGTCGGATCGAGCTAGATCTCGACTACCAAGTTCAGATATTTCGGACGCCGATTTTACTCGAAAGTGGCGAACGTGGTCGGTTATATGTATTTACTCGCAATCCTGATTATGGGTGGACGATCGACCGTCAAAAACTCTTGCAATTAGTCGCCGATCAGACCGCAGTAGCCATTCATAATGATTAATTAACTGTCGAACTTCGCAAAAAAGAACGACTCGATCGCGAGTTGG
>NZ_JANNDR010000059.1:0-9657 GCF_031378165.1 Chamaesiphon sp. OTE_75_metabat_556 | reverse complement strand
TAGAGGAAGCAAATTTGCAACCACTTATTTGAGCAACCGCAATTTTGAATAACAGGATTGAACTATGAACTGCAAAAATTTACTCTTCAACAAACATCAGAATTTTAATGACTACTCTCAACGACGGTAAAGAACTTGTTTTGTTTTTTGGCGAAATAAAAACGCCTCCATTTTCTAAATCTGCACGAATTGAAACAGGCTTCCTGTTAAGAAAATTACAGAATGGAGAAATGCTTGCGATGCCTGAATCGAGACCGATGCCTAATATTGGTAAGCACTGTCACGAACTCAGAGTAGGGGACAGCGAAAATAATAAAGAGTGGCGAATCATATATCGAATTGACGAAGATGAGATTGTTGTCTTCGATGTGTTTCACAAAGCCACTCAAAAAACGCCTCAACAGATCGTCGATAATTGTCAGAAGAGAATTAAAGTATACGATCGACTCTTTGATATAGAATAGTTTGTGTAGCAATAAAATATGGATCCTATAAAAAGACAAAAAATAGAAGCTGCGGGTGGTAAAGTCGTCACTATTGCTGAATTTTTAGATATCTCCGCAGCAGAGATGGAGATAATTGAAATTCGATTATCCCTGAGTAAGTCACTGAAAAAATTCAGACAACAAGAGCAGCTATCCCAACAAAAATTGGCTAGAAATATTAATTCTAGTCAATCGCGAGTAGCAAAAATGGAGGCTAGCGATCCGTCAGTGTCGATCGATCTCCTAATCAAATCGCTATTAGCACTCGGTGCAACTCGTGAAGATATTGCGACGGCAATATTGGGCAATTAGAGATCGATCGTGAGATCGCAACTCACTATTTTGCCGTAATATGAAAAATCGAGGAGGTAATCGATCGATATTGGCTTACATTGAGATTGGTGGGGATTACAATACCAATACCAGCGTCCCGATCGCAATTAGACAACCACCGAGGACGACTTTGAATGTCAGTGGTTCGTGCAGAAATAGTGCCGAAAATATGATGACCATCATCACACTGGATTTATCGATCGGGGCTACCTGTGCGGCTTTACCAAGCTGGAGTGCCTGAAAATAAAAAATCCACGACAAGCCAGTCGCGATGCCAGAAATGACTAGGAAAATTAGCGATCGCGTCGAAATCGTGGCTAAATGGCCGATATTACCTTGGGCTAAGACAATGCCCCACGCGATGAAGAGAATTACCACCGTACGGACAGCTGTGGCTAAATTAGCATCGACATTTTCGATGCCAATCTTGGCAAAAATCGTCGTTAACGCCGCAAAAAAAGCCGAAAGTAATGCATAAATCCACCAAATATTCGAGCTACTTTCCATGAATTAAACTGTCAAGATGGGATGGTGGCCGTCGATTCTGGATCTGGGCGATCGAGATCGGTTAACTTTGAAGTTAATCTGCAATTTCGCGCTAACTAAACATCCTCTAGCTCGGCTAATCGATATAAGATAATTAATGATGTCATAGCTGGGAATAACGCTCCGATCTAACCGTCATCCGAGCGAGGCTGATCAGCATGGTAGTTGCTTTTATATTGTGACACGATCTAACTGAGGATTAGTACTGATTTTAGTTGTTGGTAATTCACTGATGAGATCCGGATGCTTATGGTTAGTACTGTCGAGTGGATTTCGCAAATCCTCGCTCTGAAGCTATCTCCAGTCAAATAAGTCGTCAGTCTGTAAATATCGTCGCTAGTCTAATTTAAACATGTCTAATTCAGATTTTCCAAGTACTTATCAGCCACAAAAAATCTCAAAGTTGGATTATTTCTACGATCAACCGGGGACGACTCCGGGGCAACTACATCTAAGTGCAGATGCTGCGCCCGCAGATCTGGTATTGATCGATTACGATCGCGATCGAGCTACGAGAGCAACTATTACTAATCCGACAGAAATCAGGGAGTATTTGAGAACTCATACTGTGTCGTGGATTGATGTTTTGGGATTGGGGAATATGGCGACCTGGGATGCTTTGAGTCCCATTTTCAATCTCCATCGGATGCTGGTAGAAGATATTGTCAATGTGCCACAACGTCCGAAAGTCGAGCATTATCAGGATCAATTGCTCGTTATTGCGATCATGGTAGTTTTGAATCCAGGGCGAACGGGATTTAGTAAGGAGCAAGTTAGCTTAGTACTGGGCAAAAATTATCTTTTGACAGTTCAAGAAGAACCAGAGGAAGACTGTTTCCATGGCGTCCGGCAGCGGATTGAAATCGATCGCGGCATCATTCGGACGCAGGGTGCTGATTATTTGGCTTACTGCTTACTCGATGCGATCGTCGATGGCTATTTTCCAGTTTTGGAATATTATGGCGAATTAATTGAGGCTCTCGAAGAAGAGGTGATGGTGCATCCCGATCGATCGACGCTCGAAAAAATCTACAAGATTCGCCGCGAACTACTCACGATCCGGCGGGCAATTTGGCCACAACGCGATGCACTCAATTCTTTGATTCGCGATGGTAGCGATCTGATTAGTAGCGAGGTGCAGGTGTATTTACGAGATTGTTACGACCATACGATTCAAGTGATGGATATGGTCGAAACATATCGAGAACTAGCGACCGGATTGATGGATGTTTATCTATCAGCCGTCAGTAATAAAATGAATGAGATCATGAAATTGCTGACTGTGGTTTCGGCAATCTTCATTCCCCTCACCTTTGTGGCGGGGGTGTATGGTATGAATTTCGATCGAGCCAAGTCACCACTAAACATGCCAGAACTAGGCTGGTACTGGGGCTATCCATTCTGTCTGGCCTTAATGCTCATAATTGGCTCTAGTCTAGTGTTCTTTTTCTGGAAACGCGGCTGGTTTAAGTCGTCAATGTGAATAGTGAATAGTGAATAGTGGAACTGCGTTCCAATTTAGCTAGATTGCGCCCAGTCCCCCAGTCCCCCAGTCCCCCAATCCCCCAGTCCCCCAGTCCCCCAATCCCCAAGTCTCCCAGTCCCCAAGTCCCCCAATCTCCTATGAACTCTACTCAAGTTTTAGATGTCCAAGATTTAGCCTGGGCACTGGGTTTAATCGGGATCTCGATCGGGTTATTGCAGTGGCAACGGGTGGGGTTAGCTGGACAAATTGTCCTAGCCGCCGCTCGATCGATCCTTCAGTTATTAGTCATGGGTTTGGGCTTGCAGCTCATTTGGCAATTTGATAATCCCTTAGTGACGATGGGGGGGATTAGCGCGATCGCGATTGCCACGACAATCGCCGCTAACAATCGCATTGGCGATCGCCTCAAGAATTTGCTCCCAATCGTCGGTGGTGCGATCTTCACGGGGCTAATTGTGGCTGTCGGATACACAATCTTGGTGGTAATCAAGCCGACAAATTGGCATCAGCCCCAGTATCTAGTCGCTTGTGCGGGAATCTGCCTGGGTTATTTGCTCAATACTACGGCGATTGCTGGCGAGCGGCTGATTGGTGAAATCGATCGATATCAAGCGGAGATTGAAACTCGGCTCAGTTTTGGTGCCACTCCCGCGCAAGCGATTGCTGACTATCGCCACACTGCCATTAAATCGGCATTGGTACCGACGATCGATTCTTTGATGGTTGCAGGTTTAGTGACAATACCTGGCTTTTTGACAGGAGAATTACTCGCAAATGTGCAGCCGGTGAATGCGGCTGGCTACCAAATCATCGTCTTATTTACAGTGATGGCAAGTAACACGATTGCCACATTACTGGTGACTGGGGGCATTGCCCAGCGGTATTTCAATCAATTTGCACAACTGCAATCTCCCGATTAAATGTTAGTAAAATCGAATTCGGTTGTCAGCAGATCTACCTCCAAACTCACGGTACAATAATGATGCTACGGAGTTACCGCGTGTACTAAATCAATTTTGGAGAGAAAATATCTACCCAAAGTTGACACAATTTTTAGTACGTTCGAGTCTAAACGATCGGGAACTCGATCGATCGCACCTCGTCCATCATTGGAGATCGATATAGCTCGATCTATCTGGACAGATATCACCTTTAAACCGATCGAGCTAACTAGCACCGATCCGGACAATTTTAATCTGAATACGATCGAATATTATAATTATGATGCAACTATCAATGAATCTTAAAACTGCAACAACACTCTCGATCCTGTTTGCTGCTGTGCTATTGAGTGGGATAGATGTTAGTGCCCATACTAGCCAACAACTGTTAACTAAACAGAGCGGTAATCTGGCTCAAAACTCACAAAAGCAATCTGAAGATCTCTTGATATCTGGCAACCAAAAATTCCAGAGAAAGGATTATAATGGTGCGATCGCTGACTTTTCGCGATCGCTACAAATTAATCCTAACTATGACAAAGCACTCTTCAATCGTGGCGTTGCTTATGGTCTGACTGGTAACAAACAAGGGGCGATCGATGACTACACCCAAGTAATCAAATTAAATCCCCAAAGTGTGAATAGCTACTTTAATCGATCGGTAGTCAAGAGCAATCTCGGCGATAAACAAGGTGCTTTGAGCGATCTCGATCGTGTCTTGCAAATCGATCCCCAAGCTACCGATGCCTATCTCAATCGCGGCAATCTCCGCCAAGATGCTGGCGAATCCGAAGCCGCACTTGCTGATTTTTCCCAAGCAATTAAACTCAAGCCCAATCGTGCCGATGCTTATCTCAATCGCGGCATTACTAAATTTAAGTTAGGCGATCGGCAAGGAGCGATGACTGATTACGATCTCGCCATTAAAAACGACCCCAATTATTATCTTGCCTACAATAATCGCGCCTTATCAAAAGCCGATTTAGGCGATACTCAGGGAGCCATTACCGACTTCAATCGGGCGATTCAGATCGAGCCTAATTATTATCTTTCCTATTATAATCGGGGCAATCTCCGTCGTAAATCTAACGATTATGCTGGTGCTGTCGTCGATTATAGTAAAACAATTCAACTCAAACCTACTTATGCCGCTGCCTACAACAATCGCGGACTCGCCCAGAAAAAGTTAAAAGATTATTCAGCCGCAATTATTGATTTCAATAAAACGCTCGAACTCACCCCTGATTTTGCCGAAGCCTACTACAATCGGGGAGCCGCTCGTCAAGCACTCAGAGATCGATCGGGTGCAGTTAGTGACTTCAAGACTGCAGCTCAATTATATCAGCAGCAAGGTAGTGGCAAAGAGTCAAAAAATGCGCTTGAGCTAGCAGCACAAATTCAGAATCAGAAGTGATAACTACTAACTAAGTTTTCAGTATCATGTAAACTTGAATCAATCCCTGCTGTTAAGTTTGAACCAATCGTGCTCGATCGCCAAACATCACCTACTCCTAAAGTGCCATGGACTGCGCTAGCAATCTTATTTTTGACTTATGCGACCTTTGGTTGGTTGTTGCACGATTGGACTAATAATCGCCAAGTGTGGTTATTAGTGGCTTTTGGGACAGTCGTCCTCGGCGGCATTGTCACCTATCCTAGTCGCAGCGTTTCATTATGTTTTGGCAGATTCTTCAAGACCGATACGCGAGCACTAATTCTCGTTGTTGCTACCAGTATTTTAACGGTAGCGTTATTAACATGGCTCCGGTTTTTTGTAGATGCTGTTGTATTGTGCGCCTCTGCATTACTAGTTAGTTTAGAATTCAAAACTAGAGGCTGGAGCGATTGGATGAGCTTAATCATGATTATTGGTTGGCAGTTATTAGGAATGAGTGCGGGTTTATCCGCTCAGTATTTATATATGCATCCCTTAGCTAATTTACCAACATTTTTCTATATTGATTACTGGTTTCAAATGCTCGATCAATTATAGCTATAAACGTTCGCGATCTCGATCTTCGTCGATCTCAATTTGCCGCACTTGATGAAACAAACTATAATCAAAAAACCGATCTCCATTCGCAGATTGGACGATAATATCCTCAAACTTACGATCGGCCAATATTTCCGCACTCTCATACACATGTCGTGCCGAGATCGCATAGGCGACAGTCTCATCAACACCACTGACTAAGACACTAATATTTGCCCGCCGTTGTTGGAAGTCGGCCGTTGTCAAGCCATACAGCGGACTATCACGATCGATCTCGTGCATGATCGTCCAAGTGAGCACCAGACTGGGAGTGCGGTGGCGAATTAATTTGAGTTCGTGAATCTTGCGCATCGAATCTCCCTCTGCCGTAACTTCATCAACAATCAGATAGACTTGAGCCGTAGCTTCTAAAATATAATTATGTCGTTCGTTGGCAACTCGAAACATCAATGTCGGTTGCCGATTATGAGTAGTAACGATCGCGAATTGACTGAATAATAATTTGGCAGTCGGCCGTGAAAATCTCGCAAAAGCCAATCCCGTGACGACGGCAACCAACAACAGACTGGCGATCGCTTCGCTGGTGACGATCGCATTGGCATAAAATGTCTTAGGATGAATCGCCCCATAACCGATCGAAGCCAAGGTTTGGACGCTAAAAAAGAAGGCATCGCTAAACGAACCCGCCCGCGCCCCTTCGAGACAATCGCCGCCAGCTAAATAAGCCAAAGCAAATAGAGTGTTGATCGCCAAATAAGCGATCGACACGATCGCCACAAACCCAATCCACGGAATCGTCAATAGCAAATGGTAGGGATCTCGCCACTGGTGGTACCATTTGCCCATACCATGAATGATAAATTTACCATTCTGATGTTCGATCCGAACCGTCCGAGACTGACGACGCAATTTAGTTTTCATCACGATCGATTTAAATGAATTTAGTACATCCCATTGGCAGCGAGAATTTAGCAGTAGGATCGGGCGATAGTACCGAACCGCAACCGATCGAATTCATCGTCCCCACTAGCGATCTCACCGAACCGCGACTCGATCTGTGGCTGACAGCACAGTTACCCGATTTCTCACGCTCGCGGTGGCAAAAACTGATCGCGCAAGGTCAAGTTCGAGTTGCCGATCGAGTCTGTACTGACAAGCAGTATAGATTAAAACCTGGCGATCGCATCCGGGCGATCGTCCCACCGCCGGATCTCCTCGACTTATTGCCCGAAGCGATTCCACTCGATATTTTGTATGAAGACGACCAACTGGCAATCGTCAATAAACCTGCTGGTATGGTCGTTCATCCCTCCGCCGGACACAGCACGGGGACACTCGTCCACGCGCTGCTCGCCCACTGTCCGCTCTCTAGTATCGGTGGTGTCCACCGCCCCGGCATCGTCCATCGATTGGACAAAGATACTAGCGGCGCGATCGCCATCGCCAAGACCGATCTAGCGCATCAACACCTCCAACAGCAACTTCAGGCCAAAACTGCTCGAAGAGAGTATTTAGGCGTGGTTTATGGCACGCCGAAGGTCGATAGTGGCACGATCGATCTGCCGATCGGTCGTCATCCAGTCGATCGCCAAAAAAATGCGATCCTCTCACTAGATCGCGGTGGCAAGACAGCCGTGACTCATTGGCAAATTGAGGAAAGGTTGCGGAGTTTTAGCCTGATTAGATTTCGGCTGGAGACGGGACGAACCCATCAAATTCGCGTTCATGCCAACCAGATCGGACATCCGATCGTTGGCGATCCGGTGTATGGTACCGGTCGATCGATTGGTGTCAAACTACCAGGACAAGCTCTGCATGCGCGCCGATTGCAGCTCATTCATCCTGTCACGGGCGAATCGATCGATGTTACTGCGCCTATTCCCGACTATTTCTTAACCTTATTGCAAGTATTACGCAATCGGCGATCTTAGTCCGGCGGTAACTTGAGGTGATCTTACTTCTCCTGGAGACACGATCGCAACATTTAAAATGGTGCAATCCGTTCGAGCAGATGATGTCCCAGTGATTGTGGCAATAGCGCTACAGATTCTTCGGCTCCGACGGCATAGTGATTCCCCGGATCGACGATCGCTTTGAGAGTATGAAACAACCTGCGTTTCGCAGGTTTAGCAGCCTGCTGCTCCGGCTCACTCTGGTGGCGACGATCGTGAGTATGACTTTTAGCTTGAAGGTTGCTTGAAGCTGGTGCCAGCGATCTGGATGTGTAATTGCGCTCGGTGGATACCATGGCGATGTGATCGGCACTCGCAGCGGATGGGGCGGGTGAATGTGACGCAACTGCTACAAAGTCATGATGGTAATGAAAAGGTGCCGACTCTTCTGGATTGAGCTGTTGACTGGTGAATGCGACAGACCGATCGACTGGCATAAATACATAGTAAGACTCGATATCTATCGATTCAGCATTAGCCGCTGAGATCGACACGCTCGGATCGGAGGCAGTGCCACTCGCTAGCTGTCCAGATCCACACACGATCGAATCATCATCAGTCGGCATCTTTTGTAAAATTTCCCGTTCGTACTCAGGCGTAAAATTATAGCGCGGCTGGCCAATTCTGTCCCAGTCTTTGAGAATATTATCTACAGATACCAGCTTGTATCTACCACGATATAAAGATTCGACGATCGCTTTGAGAATCCAAGCCCGATCGTATTTTTGAAACCATGTAATGAGGATAGCCTCCACTTGCTGATCGTCAAGTGAGAGACCATAGATTTTGATGATTACGGCGATAAGATTTTGCTGAGAATGGCTCATTGAAACTGAAATCCTTGATACCCCTCGCTCGCAAGTAATTGTAAAGATAACTTGACTTAAATAAGTGCGATCGCGGCTGAATTACTAATAGATAAGTACTAATGTCTAAGGTAATCTAAGCTTAGATCTCCGATTAGAGGTTTAGTTGCTAAGTGCGTGAGTTAGGGAGGATAAATTAACTACCAGCCAGCTTTTCAAATCCAACTCAGAGTAAAAACTGCGAGCGATCGAAAGCATAATTTATTTGTGTCACCAAATTATGTATCTCAGTTTACACTAAATTGAAATTTTTGTGTAGGTACTAGCATAAATTACAAATTATTTCAAGTTCTAATCGATAGATTTCATGGCATTAATGGTTCATTAGAACTATTAATGCCATGAAATTGCATCTTTGAATATGACGATTCTCAATAGATCCTCAAACCCTCACTACTACTGATGGGGATCGCGCGTTTAGATCCAAAAAATCCCTATTCTCGCAGTTCTCGAAAAGAGTCTGCCAAAGAGAATAGGGATCGGATCGCTCGATTAGCTAAAATTGTCATCTCAGAGGAAGAATTCTGGATGATTGATTTTAGTCATCCAGATCGCCGTTAGCGCACGTTGGCAGTTTCAACCACTTTATCGATGAGTCCATACGCCATCGCTTCAGCGGCTGACATGAAGTTATCGCGATCGGTATCTTTCTCGATCTGCTCCAAAGTTTGACCTGATCGTTCGGCCATCAATTTATTTAGGAGTGTGCGCGTTTCGAGAATATGCTTGGCTTCGATTTGGATATCCGATGCCTGCATCCGGCCAGTACCACCCAACGGCTGGTGAATCATGATCCGCGCGTGCGGTAGTGCCAAACGTTTGCCAGGACTGCCTGCTGCGAGTAAGAAGGCACCCATCGAAGCAGCTAAACCGACACAAATGGTTACGACTTCTGACTTGATGTGTTGGATCGTGTCATAGATCGCCATCCCAGCGGTGATTTCACCACCAGGGGAGTTGATATACAGATATATCGGTTTGCTGGAATCTTCGGAGTCTAAATACAGCATGTATGCAACGATCGCATTAGCCATACCAGCATCGACTTCCTCAAA
>NZ_JANNDR010000053.1:0-19154 GCF_031378165.1 Chamaesiphon sp. OTE_75_metabat_556 | reverse complement strand
GATCTTGTAGCCCTCTTCCACTGGATAAAACTTAGGAGTCATCGCTGGAGCGGCTTGCTTCACCTTTTTAGATGCATATTCATGTAACTCATTGACAGAGATCCAGTCATCCTCATCGAGATCGGCTGCGCCAGTCGCGATCCCTTCCACTAGATAACGAGTGTAAATCGATAGTCCCGTATCGCCATGCTCGGTTGGTTCGGCTCCAAGCGAATATTCGGTAGCGGTAGATGAGGTGAGAATTGCTCTGCCTTTCCCGCCGAGATAATCTTCCAATCTGACATTACCATCATCTTTGACGGTCATGCCTTGGGCGATCGCGCCACTAAAGCAAGAATCTAAGATAATTAGCTGATGTTGAGATCGACTCGCCTCAATCTGCTGGTGTAGATAGGTAGCGGCTACCGCTGATGGCTGAAATAACGCACCTTTGTCCTTGCAAGTAATGCGCGTGCCTAGATAGAGATGATTGCGATCGTCTTTAATCCCATGTCCAGAGAAATAAAATAGCAGCAGATCGTCTTTGTGTCGATCATGAAACAACCAATAAATTTCTTCCTCCATTTTCTGTCGATCGGGATTTTTCAGCGCGGTCACATTTTCTGCGAGAAATTCACCCCGTTCTGGATCGACCAAAACACTATAGAGGGCATCAACATCCTCCACTGCACTAGGCAGCGGATTCAAGCCATCATATTCACTCACCCCAATCAATAACGCTACTTTTTTCATAAGTCAGAGCCTATTTAGAGATAAAATCTGTCGCAGCTTTAATCGCGTAATCTAATTCTTCCCGACTGCTGGCTTTCACCGCAAGTTTTTTACCATTGGCTTCGACGGTGAATTCGATCGATTTACTACCCAATCGCTCGCGCAAATAACCGAACAATTTTTTGGCATTATCGACTTTCACTTGCGCCATCAATAAACCCAGCAGAAACCCACTAGCAGATTTATTTCCGGCTGGGGGATTGGGATCGAGGACGCGATCGACTGTATCGATTTCATCGATGTCCCGCAGTTCGTCAATCAAGAATTGTGCCTGTTCGTCCCGTTGTGCTAGCTCTAATTCGGGATCGATAAACTCGATCGTCAGTTTGAGAGTAGGGGTAGAAGTCATAACATCATGTATTGCATTCGATGCAAATATTGTAATCAATTCGATCGGCTCAGTAGCGTCGATCGATCTGCACCCCACTCAAATGGCCGATTTCTGTGAGTTATCGTGGCTGAGATCGATCGAGATGTATCAAAGAACACAGAATTAGAGATTCGATTTGAAATTAACTAAGAGTCAGACTAAAAAATATTCAAAGCCAAGACTTGAGTATAGTGTAGCCATGCCACGGTAGAATTTTGTAATAATAAACTGACGAGTTTCTGTCTTTAAAATCACAACGTTCCATTCTTTTGAATGTGCGATCGACAAAAGCCACCCTATCAATATGAAAATTCTCCAAACTCAAACGCTTCGAGGTCCGAACTATTGGAGTATTCGTCGCTCAAAGCTGATTCTCGTGCGGTTGGATTTGGAGGAGTTGGCCGATCGACCTTCCAATACGATTCCCGGATTTTATGACAGCCTGGTGGCCATCCTGCCCAGCTTGGAGGAGCATCATTGTTCGCCTGGTTGTCGGGGTGGGTTCTTGAGTCGAGTCCAGGAAGGGACGATGATGGGGCATATTTTGGAGCATGTCGCCCTCGAACTCCAAACCTTAGCCGAGATGCCAGTCGGATTCGGTCGCACCCGCGAGACGGCGAATCCAGGGGTCTATCAGGTGGTCATTGAGTACCAGATCGAAGCAGCGGGTCGATATGCCGCTAGAGCCGCCCTGCGCTTGTGTCAGAGCATTATTGAGCTGGGTGCCTATCCCCAGGCCGAACTCGATCGCGATTTGGAAGACCTGATGAAAATCCGGACGGATGCCGCCCAGGGTGCGAGTACCGACGCGTTGGTCAAAGAAGCCGAATCCATGGGGATTCCCTGGATGCACTTGGAGACGTGCGATCTATTTCAATTTGGCTACGGCAAGCATCAAAAGCGCGTCCAAGCGGCATTGACTTCCCACAGTAATATTTTAGGGGTCGAGCTGGCTTGCGATAAAGAAAAAACCAAAAATATCTTAGCGAGTATGGGCGTGCCCGTGCCCAAGGGGATGACGATTTACTCCTTTGGCGAATTAGCTGCGGCGATCGACCGGTTGGGTGGCTATCCGATCGTGATCAAGCCGCTCAATGGCAATCACGGTCGCGGGATTACGATCGATATTCAGGATTGGGAGCACGCTGAAATCGGGTACGATCGCGCGCGGGAAATTTCTAGTGGTGTAATTGTCGAGCATTTTTACCAAGGTCGCGACCATCGGATTTTGGTCGTCAATCACAAGGTCGTCGCCGTGGCCGAACGAGTACCAGCCCATGTGATCGGCGATGGACAGACGACAATCGCCGCCCTGATCGATCGGGAAAATCAAGACGAGCGGCGCGGTACGGGTCATGACAATATGCTCACCAAAATCGAGTTAGATGACTCGACCGATGAAATGCTCCGTCGTCAAGGCGTCTCGCTGGTGACGATCTTGCCCAAGGGTCACACTTGCTATCTGCGGGCAACGGCAAATCTCAGTACGGGTGGGATCGCGATCGACCGGACTGACGAGATCCACCCTGAAACCCTGTGGCTAGCCGAACGGGTGTCCAAGATTATCGGCTTAGACGTGGCGGGGATCGATGTGATTACCACCGATATCACCAAAACTCTGGGCGAATCCGACGGCACGATCGTCGAAGTCAATGCTGCACCTGGGTTGCGGATGCATATTTCCCCCAGTCAAGGCGTCGGTCGTAATGTCGCCGCACCCATTTTGCAGATGCTGTTTCCGCCCAATGCCCCCACCCAGATTCCGATCGTGGCAGTGACGGGGACGAATGGCAAAACGACCACCACGCGACTGATCGCCCACATTTTTAGTCAGGTCTATGATTCTGTGGGCTTTACCACGACCGATGGGATTTATATCGGCGGTCGCTTGGTCGAAAAGGGTGATACCACAGGGCCACAAAGTGCGCAGATTATTCTCCAAGATCCGACTGTGGATATCGCGGTACTAGAAACCGCACGCGGCGGGATTTTGCGATCGGGGTTGGCGTTCCAAAGCTGCGATGTCGGTGTCGTCTTAAATGTCGCTGCCGATCATTTAGGGCTGGGCGATATTAACACGATCGATCAATTAGCCAGAGTCAAAGGCGTCATCGCCGAAACCGTGAGCGCGGATGGCTATGCCGTGCTCAATGCCGATGATGAGCGCGTCGCGGCGATGGCCGACCAAGTGCGCGGGAAGGTAGCGTATTTCTCGATGGATGCTGACAACCCACTAGTGCGATCGCATGTGCGGCGGGGCGGGATTGCCGCAGTTTATGTCCAAGATTGTCTGACAATTTTGCAACAAGACTGGGTACACCGGATCGAGCAAGTCGATCGCGTACCGCTGACCTTGGGCGGACGCGCACCATTTATGAGTGCCAATGCGCTCGCCGCGAGTCTGGCTGCCTTCGTTCAGGGGGTGAATATCGAACAGATTCGATCGGCCTTACAAAGCTTCCGCGCTTCCGTCCAGCAGACACCAGGTCGAATGAATTTATTCAATCTCGGTCGTTATCATGTGCTGGTAGATTATGCCCACAATCCCGCCGGATATGCGGCGGTCGGTAGCTTTGTCAAAAACTGGACTGGCCCAGCAATTGGGGTGGTGGGTGGCCCTGGCGACCGCCGCGATGAAGATCTGATCGAACTGGGTAAACTCTCAGCGACGTTTTTCGATCGAATTATCGTCAAAGAAGATGATGATAATCGCGGTCGCGCCTGGGGTGAGGTCGCCGAATTAATCGTTCAAGGCATCGAGCAAGTCTTGCCCGCCACAGAGTCGTCAGTACCTTGCTCGATTATGCTCAATGAGTCCGAAGCGATCGAATGGGCATTAGACAATGCTCCCGAACATGCCTTGGTAACGATCTTCCCCGATAATGTCAGCCGCGCGATCGCCTTGATTATGGCTCGCAATCCGATTCCCGATCGCATTGAAGCCACATTAACACCAGAAGTGACTGCTGAAGTACCAGTCTTGAATGCAGTTGCATCTGGTAATAACGGACAACATAGTTAGTAGGGTGTGTTATCGCGTTCGCGTAGCGTCTGCCTTCGCAGAAGCGTAACGCACCAAAGGTAGGGTGTGTTATCGCGAAGCGTAACGCACCAAAGTTAGTTAGTAACTAAATCGAGGCATCAGAGATCGCATATTTTGGTGCTAATTGACTGGCAATCAGTTCGTCGATCGCACTCAAAGATCGATCTCGATAAGCTCCGTAACGTTCTTGCTTATTCTTGATCTTAGTTGGCAACTCTTGGAAAATGCCAAAGTTTGGGGGCATCGGCTGGAAGTACTTTGGTTCGGCAGTGCTGATGAAATCAAATAGCGAACCCATCATCGTCACATTTGGCATGATGATCGGTTTTTGTCCCAAAGCCAGCCGCGCGGCATTCGTTCCCGCCAGCCAACCACCCGCTGCGGCGGCGGTATAACCTTCAGTGCCGATAATTTGGCCGGCGGCTAATAAATCTGGGCGGGCGTGAAATTGGAGCGAGGCGGAGAGCAATTGCGGCGAGTTGATAAATGTATTGCGGTGCATCACGCCCAACCGGACGAATTCAGCCCGCTCTAAACCAGGGATCATCGAGAAAATTCGTTTTTGTTCGCCCCACTTCAAATTAGTCTGGAAGCCGACCATATTCCACAGTTGTCCGGCTTTATCTTCCTGACGCAGTTGGATCACAGCATAGGGACGGTGAATTTGGTTCTCAGGGGCTTTGAAATCACCTCGGCGACTGTCAAATAAACCGACGGGTTTTAAGGGGCCATAGCGCATGGTTTCTTCACCGCGTTGGGCTAATTCTTCGATCGGCAGACAGGCTTCAAAAAACTTGGCAGTTTCGCGATCGAAATCTTTTAATTCGGCTTGCTCGGCAGTACACAACTCTTGCTGGAAGTGGAGATATTGCTCCTTGTTCATCGGGCAGTTGAGGTAGGCTGCTTCGCCTTTGTCATAGCGGGAAGCGAAAAAAGCAATATTTTTATCGATCGAGTCGCCGACGATAATCGGACTAGCGGCATCGAAGAAGTTGAGGTAATCCATCCCCGCAAACCGTTGCAGATCTTCAGCCAGTGCCGGACTGGTCAATGGCCCCGTCGCCAACACCACAATCCCATCGCGAGGGATTTCGGCGACATTATCGCGGCGAAATTCCACCAGGGGATGATTGGCTAAAGTCTGCGTCAAATCGCTACTAAACTGGCCGCGATCGACTGCCAATGCGCCCCCAGCGGGGACGGCATGATGGTCGGCTTTCTGAATGATAATCGAACCCAAGCGGCGCAATTCTTCGTGCAACAAACCAGCAGCGCGATCGGTCGATTGGGCACCAAAAGAGTTACTACAGACGAGTTCGGCTAATTCTTCACTATGATGGGCGGGACTCAAAGTCTGGGGTCGCATCTCGTATAGAGTCACGGGTACGCCAGCTTGGGCGATTTGCCAAGCTGCTTCGGTACCTGCTAAACCACCACCAATTACCTGAACGCGCATAACGATTAAGAGTTTGAAGTCTCTCTATTATACGCCGCTCGATTGACTCCCAACCTTCACGCGCGATTGCGCCGTCGAGGTTTATCTACTTTACCTAGCATGGTCGTCGGAGTATTAAAGTCGGTGAATTTTGTGTCCTGTTCGATCTGTCCGGCGATCGTGGCACCCAGTTGAGTCATATAATCGCCCCACGGCGCTTCTGAGTCTGGTTCGAGACTATGGTATTGTGCGATCGCGGTAAACCGATCTTCGGTTTCGTATTTGGAGATCACGCCATTGACAACTACTCCCAACACATCACAATGGGACATTTCTAGTTGCTCCCGTGCCGAGCGAGCAGTGTTGACATCGATCACCCCAGGACGGGATACCACTATAATCCCATCGGTCATCCGACCGATCGTTAAGGCATCGCTGGCTACCAAGATCGGTGGCGTATCGATAATCACGAAATCATAGAAATCGGTAACTTGTTGCAGCAATAACCGCATCTGTGGGGATTCCAAACAAGCGAGGGGATGAATCGGCTGGGAGCCAGCCGTCAGGATATCGAGATTATCCATCACCGTCCACGATAGCTGTTGAAGCTTAAACTTAGATTTGGTAGCTAATAATTCGCTCAAACCTCTCTTCAAGGGCAGTTTCCAGAACCGATGCTGATAAGGTACGCGCAGATCGGCATCGATTAACAGCACCCGCTGTCCGAGTCCAGCAATCGCGGCGGCTAAATTGGCGGCGACTTTGGATTTACCCTCATTCGCAACTGCACTAGTAACGGCGATCGTGTGGATGGGGCGATCGGTACTCAGAAATCGCAGGTTAGCTTGAATCGATCGAGACATTTCGCTAGTCAATGACTGCGGCGTATCTCTGACGGCAACTTCCAGCGAGGTGGATACTGGCTGACGATTGCGGGGGCGGGTTTTGAGCTTTTTCCCAGCCGGGATCGCCCCTAGCAAGGTATATCCAAATGCCTTTTCGATCTCGGCAACAGTTTTGAGCGACTTGTCTCTGATTTCCAGATAAGCGATCGCACTAGTACCCAGGAAGGCACCGAGCAACCCACCCACGACTTGTAGGAGCAGCTTGGTAGTTGTCTCCGGTTTGCTAGGAATCACAGCACTAGCCACAATTCTGGCATTTGAGATATTTTTGTGTTTTGCTAGTTGCAGCTCTTGAATTTTTTTTAATAACAATTGATATGTCGTCTGAGATACTTCTAGCTGCCGCTCTAACAGATGTTGAGTTTGTGATAGTTGGGGAATGACACTGACTCTTTTTTCGTAGGCAGAACGCGAGTTCTGGAGGGAAGTCAGTTTTTTAGCCAAACCAGTTTGTTGGACGTCAGCTCTGAGGAGATCGGCGATCAGATTTTGTTTGAGTTCGCTAATTTTCAATAATCCTGGCAGAATCGCCGATCGCTCGCCGATCGTCCGCCGGACTTGCTGTTGCAACAGAGTCGTTAACTTGGATTTCTTCTCGTTGAGACTGATGATGAGCGGATTATTTTCAGAAAAGCGGCTGCTTTCAATGGCAAGCTGCCTGTCAATATCTTGAATCTGAGTGATAATTCCTTGAATTGCTGGCGACTGACTAACTGCGCTAACAACTATAGCTTCCTGCGAATTGAGGCCGATCTTTTTATGTAGTTCTTGACTCTGAGCATTAACTTGTTCTAATTCTGACTGAATCGTGTTAATGTTAGTATCCAAATTTCCAATAATACTAACAGCCGACTTGGCCTCCTCTGCTAGATCGACAATCTTATTTTGCTGCTTGAATTTACGGATTGCTACCTCTGCCATATTTGTCGCAGCTTGCGTTCTTGGTAACTGCCGGTCCATAAATTTTTGAGCGGTTTCCGCTTCAGTTTGACCGATCTGAATGTCATTTTCTAGATAAACATTCATCAGTGTATTCACTATCTTGGCAGCATCTTGAGGATTGCGGCCTTTGTAGCTAACTTGCAAAATATCGGCACCGCCCACAATTTTAGTTGTCAAACCGGCTTGGAGTTCGCTCGGTTCGAGCAATTTGCCCCGATCGTTTTTGAGTTGGAGTTGCTCGATCGTCTTCTGTAATAGCGGTCGCGAAGTAATCACTTCCATCTGTGTGCTGATGGGATTTTGAGTCGATACCAGTGACTTCAAATCGTTGGATTCGCCTCCTTCCATGGTGGTTGGTACGAGATTAGGGCCGATCACTTTAAAGGTCGGACTCTTGAATAATAATTTTCCTTCTGCTTGATAAGTGGGTTTCAGTAATGAGGCTCCCACCATGCTTAATGCCAATGTAGCAGCAAAAATAGTGACGGCAGGAATCCAGTGCCGTTTTACTGCCACTAAATAATGACTTAAATTTAAGTCAATAGATTCTTGAGATTCCATAAATTTTTATATATAATTTTTAATTATATCAATAAGTCACGAAGTTGAATCGGCCAAAATGCTTGCTCATCATGCAGCAGCGCGATCGCGAATCGGACTACAGTCAGTAACTATTGACTTGAGACTTTATCATTTCAGCAGTCGATCGTCAGTGATGGCGATCGCAATTCCAGCCCAGTTGGCGATCGACTGCTAAATCAAGTTTGATTGTCAACAAAACAGCTTTGGCGGCACTTCCAGCCGCAGTCAATTAGATCTCAACACCAAGGAAAATTGGCCTACAAGTCGATGCTAATCAAGCCGTATTATGACTGTCAGTCGATCGTCAGCACTCATAAATTGCGACTTATTTTAAATACTTATGAGGTGAGTAGTTGTTTCACGAATAAAAAGATAAAGCGCGGATTTTGTTTGAAATAACGCTTCCACAACCGTCTGGGTTCCATTATCAGCCGAAATAACCACTCTAACCCGACGATCTGCATCCATTTGGGAGCATGTTTGACATGCCCGGAATGAAAATTAAAAGCAGCCCCGATCCCCAGCATTACCGCTGGAATGAGGTCTTGATGTGCTGCCATCCAGATTTCTTGGCGCGGACAGCCAATCCCCACCAACAGAATTTGCGCTCCTGAGGCGACAATTTGCTCGGTGTAAGCGGTATCTTCAGCGGGGGTGAGTTCGCGAAACGGTGGTGAAATCCGACAAGCGATTTCGATCCCAGGATATTTGTCAACCAAGAAATTAGTAAAATCAACTAGGCTCTCCTCGGTGCCACCATAGAGCGCGATTGGTAACTTCATCCGCGCTGCTGCCTCGCACACACTCAACGTCAGATATGGCCCGCAAACTCTGGCGGCATCTTTGACACCCAGAGCTTGCAAACCCCAGACTAATGGCATCCCGTCGGGAGTAACTAAATCGGCATGATTGACAATATCGGCAAATTTGGGGTGATCGTATGTTTCCATGACCATGTGGACATTGGCAGCGCAAACGCGTTTGCCCACTTTTGCTTTTGCCCAAGTCACAATCCGGTCGGTGGCATCTACATAGGTAGTTGCATCTACACGCATACCAATAATGTGGCGATGTTCTAAGGGTATTTCCTCAGCCTGTGATTCCATATCGTTTAGATAGTTATGTTCCCGATCTTTAGTAAATTACTAACTAAGACTGGTTGGGTATTTGTAATCGCGAGATCGTCTAAGGCTGAAAGTGCTCAGATTAACGACTTCATTGTATTTCACTACTATATCAAAGATTTCATATATTAAATCCGCCAAAATACTTACATTCAAATAATAGAATCCAATCAAAATTGACTAATTGCAATGAATCAAGTTGTTGTTTCATCAGGATTAGCTAAATACATAGAGGTTGAAGATGGCTAATTGGTAAAGCTTAGTTGACACCCAAACCAAGATCAACAAAGATATAAGTTTAGGATAATTAAGCATATTTATAACTATCTTTTTGGCGCGCGATCGAATGCCCGTGCGATCGCATTCCAGGCTAGTTTAGGTTTCATATCTCGATCGAAAGGCAAAGGTCGTACGTGCGACTTGTCTGGACGAGGTCTTTTCCATGACAGCCAGGTATATCGATCGCTTAATCCCCAAGTAGTTACAGAAACAACTGCCTTTTGGGCTAAAACAATTGAGAGATAATCTTCATATGCTCCAGCAATAATCCGATCTCGCTGTTTGATATCCTGAGATAATTTGTCGTCAGACACATCCATCTCGGTAATCATGATTTTCAAACCAAGACTAGCGACATTATTGATAAACTCTCGGAATTTATCTAGATGATAATTATCGAGATCGCCTAGTAAATGTGACTGAATACCTAGTGCGTAAATAGGCGTTCCTTTTGACTTGAGCCGCTGCAATAAATTTAAGACAGCTTGGCGTTTGGCTTCATCTTCAGGTCGATCGTATTCCACTCCATATTCGTTATAAACTAATTTAGCTTTAGCATCTGCTTTAGCTGCTAGTCGAAAAGCGAGATCGATGTAGTCCATTCCTAAAAACTCTAGCCAAGGACTTTGCCTCAATCCGGAGGCTCCAGGCTCTCCAGCAGCACGGTCTTTTCCAACATCAATTGCTTCATTGACAACGTCCCACGAATGCATTTTTCCAGCATAGCGACTAACCGTCGTTTGAATATGGCGAGCTAAAATCTGCTCGGCATTGCCACTATTAAGTGTTGACGATAACCATGTGGGTAAAGCTTCATGCCACACGAGGGGATGTCCTCGCACCAGCATTTTATTTTTCGATGCAAACCGAACAAAATAGTCACTATCGGTAAAGTCAAAAGTTTCGAGACTAGGACGAGTGCGATTCCAATAACAGCCCACAGTGAGCATGGCACATTCTCGAATTAAACTAGACTGTAAATTTCGATCTCGCTCGAATTCAATCTGATAGATTTCTGGAAAAGATCCATAAATTATGCCTTTAGCCTTAGCTCTTGTCTTCAGGGATTTTTTACTGCCTACTCTAAAGGTTCTTTTCTGAATATCTATAACTTTCTTTTGATTAGACAATGTGCGAATCACATAGCTTAATACGTTTAATTCACCTAATGACAACAAGACAAAAGTGATTAAAGAGCTAAGACTTATAATCAAGACTTTTCGTCTGGACAGTAACCGATTCACAGGTATTTTAGCCACGTTCGATAAGTTTGTATTTTAATTAAACGCTTTGAAAAAGAGTTGCCAAACAAGCAAGGTACATCAAACATCATGCTGCTAAAAACTTACCACCAGTTTAGCTAACGTTTATCTGGGCAGTTTTGAATCATCCCTTGAGTAATTCTTTGTTTGAAAACCCGATACAAGAATAATGGATTACCGACAACATATCTTTCCCATAATCGGGTAGGTTCAGTTATCAATCTTGTCAACCACTCAAACCCATTATCTGTGAGCCACTGTGGACCACGATACACAGAATCAGTGTAAAAATCCAAACAAGCACCAAGCGGTAAAAAAACGCGAGCTTCAATCTTATCTAAATTATCTAAAATCCAGCGTTCTTGTAATGGCATTCCAAAACCAATATATAAAATATCAGGTTTAAATCTGTTTATTTTTTCAATTACACTATCATTACCACTACCATTCTTATCAAAATAACCATGATGTCCTTCGATCGATAAATTAGGTGCAATAGCTTGCAGCTTTTTAATTGCTTTATCTGTTATTCCTGGAGAACCAGCCAGCAGAAATAAAGAACAATTGTGTTGCTCGCAAGCCAACGCTAGATTTTCGATATAATCTGGACATGTCATTCGATGCATAGATCCGATCTCATAACCCAAAATCTTTGCACCCAATATTACCCCAATACCATCACAAAATACTAAATCAGCATTATTGATAAAATTACAGTACCATGGCAATTGATAAGCAAAATTGATTCCTCGCACATTTACATGTGCGACGATCGTCTTCTTATCTAATTTACCTGCCTCCACGATATAATTAATTAAGTCTTGCACTGTTAGCTTGTGAAATCTTGTATTTAAAACTTTTACTTCAGAAAATTTTTGCATTGTAATAATATTTAAATTAACGAATAATAAACTACATGTGTGCCTAATACTTCACCTTAAGATCGAGTGATAGATATCGATTAAATGAACGATATAATCTTTGATGTCCAGTGACTTAACACTCTCTCTGGCATTTTCACCCAATCTCTGTTTTAATTCGCGATCGATAATTAACGACTGCATTGCTGCTGATAATTCTTGAATCTGCCCTGGTTGCAGCAATAAGCCGTTTTCATGAGAAATGACTAACTCAGGTATTCCACCTACAGCCGTGGTAATCACAGGTAATCCCCAACTCATAGCTTCAAGTAGAGCCATTGGCAAACCTTCGTTATATGAAGGCAACACAAACACATCTGCTTGCTCCAAAAGTTTGTCCCGTTGTGGCTCATCAACCCAATCCAAAACTTTAATATATTTAGTTAAGTTGAGATTTTTGATCGTATCTCTAGCTCTTTGTCCTTCTCCATCCCCCGCTATAATTAGCTCTGCCATTTGTTTTTGTTCTGAAGGGATAGCCGCAAAAGCATCGATCAGATCGAACGATCCTTTTCTCTCGCCAATTCTCCCTAAACACAAAAAAATTAATTTCTCGCTGTTGATTTTTTGAGGAATCTTCAAAGGGAATTTTACTGGATTAGGTAAGACAACTACTTGCTCGGCTTTCAACCCAATATTTTCGATGTAGAATTTCCCCCAACTCTCTGATAAAACGATAAATCGAGTCGATTTGCCAAATATCCAACTTAATCCGACTCTAATCATGTGTGGTAAATTGGCGTAAAATACCTGAAAATCTGCGCTATGAGTATGAAGAATTACTGGTGTACGAAATACCCAGGCAATCAGAGTAGTCAATGCTTGACGAAAAGCACTTCCTCGCTCTGAAACATGAATATGAACAATATCAGCTTCCTGTTTAAAGAGCCGCCAGCATAATATTCCTAAAGCTCTAAAAAATACTAATATTTTATGGGTTTTCGATCCAGATGATAAAGTAGCTAGATGGCTAATTTTAATTTCGGCAGGAGCTTGTTCCAGGATCAGTTTTTCAACAGAAACTATACCTCCCTGTCTATCCAAACTTTCTCCTAGCATCAAAATCCGTATTGTTTTCATGGCTGATATATCTTCATTTATTATTTCCAAATACTCGATACTATTTAATATCCTGACACAGATCGAACTTGATTCTACTTATTTTAAAAGTGGATCTGTTACCTTATTTAAAGGCGATCTATAGAGGGAAAGGAAGGTTGATGTCTGGAGAGTCCATAATAGGTTGTTTTGCAGTACGAGCGAACTCTCAGTTAAATTAGACAAGACAATATAAGAAAGCAATAGTACTGGCCACAATGCATCTGGTGTGCTCACAGATCTGATGAGTGCTATCGCTCTGTGAACGCTGCTCACAAACTTAAATAAATAGATAGAGAGTCCGGTTAATCCCAGTTCTAGACAAAGATCTAAATAACCATTGTGACTATTTGGTGCTTTAAAAGCTGATGCGTTCCAGACGTAAGCAGAGGGACCCTCTAATCCTTGCCAGAATGCGCCAAATCCATATCCTAACCAAGGTTTTTCCGAAATTTTATCTAAGATCAGAGGCCAAAAAGCCGTACGCCCAGTTAGTGTTAAATCTTTGCCAAAGATACCTGCGACTTGTTCCCCACTAGTCGCCAGAAATGAGTACAAAATAACTATAAACAATAGAATTACGATTAGGGTTGGAATTATGAGCATATAGTTCCAGCGTAAAATATGCATAAATAAAACGTGCAAAAATAATAATATGCCAACTAAAATCAGCAGATTAATTAAAGATGATGAAGATCTTGAAAGCAGGAGTAGTATAATCGATCCACTGAGTAGATTCCAGAAAATCCAGCGATGTTTTTTAGCTGCCATTGCCAGTAGTAAAAAGACAACAGAACTAAGCACCATGATTTTACCGAGAACATTTTTATGATTATAAATGCCTCGCCAAGCTCCAGTATGAATGCCACTCATCAATCCATACTTGGGTAATAATATACAATAAAATAAGCTTGTGACTACAATTATGCCAAACACCCAGCCTAGTAAGTTGAGCTGTTCTTTCAATGTATAGCGACTAGCAAAATACAGTGAGAACAGCAGTGTCCCAATCAAGGCAATGACACGAGTTCTTGTTAGTTCTGGTGAATAAGACCAAATAATAGAACATGTAGCTAATCCGAATAACAACCAAATAGATCCACCTCTTAAAATAACTGAAAATACTTTTTTCCATCTTAAAAGTAGTAAGGAGAAAGTAATAAAATAAATTACTATAAGTATTAGACTAATAAGTGGGAAAGTAGCATCATCACCTTCTTCACCCTCACTTACACCACCAGAGAGGATGAGAAGTAATGGACCACCAGAATAATGAATAAAGGAAATGATTGTAAATATCTTTTCAAATAAGTTGAATAGCTTATTCATGATTGAGTAGTCAACCCCATCTTTATTGCTTTGTAATATATTTCTATTGTTTTTTCGGCAATATTCGCCCAATTCAAATCTCCCTGGCAACGCCATAATAGTGCCTGCTGCATCTGTTCTTGTAGTGGTCGATTTTTTAATAGTTGAATAATCGCATCAGCTAGGGCACGAACATTACCTGGGGGTACTAACAATCCATCTTTTTCATGTCTAATTATCTCGGATAGACCACCAACATCAGATGCAATTATTGGCGATCCCATTCCAAAAGCTAATGCTGCTACTCCACTTTGAGATGCTTCCACATAAGGCAAAATAGACAAAGTACTTTTTTTGAATAGATATGTTACTTCATCTGCTTCAATAAATCTATTTAAAATTTCATAACGGCTCCGATCGTCATCTTCTGGAAAATATTGCTCTATATTTTCCCCTTTTCCAGCAATAATGAGTTTAATATCTGGAATACTTTTTGCAATTAATGGCATTGCTGCTATTAAATATTTTAGTCCTTTATAAGGCCAGATCCTACCCATAAACAGCAGTGTATATGGCTCTCTAATTACAGGATCTTGATTTTTCGCCGTTCGCTGATACAGGCTGCCCAGTTCGCCATGAGGTATAACATTTAATCTTGATGCCGGAACTTTAAAGTGCTCGATCATCGCACCCTTCAGGTGTTGAGCATGAACAATTAGCTGTTGAGAGCGTTGAAATGCGATTCTTCTGGTATATTCAGAGCCAAATACACTTTGCCTATCTCCAGGGTGACGGAAGACGTCGTGAATGGTAGTGACTAATGGTGGCATTTGACTCATCTTCAGGGTTAGATCGTACCAAGGATCGTTCGTTTCCTGAACATGCAATACATCTGGTTGAATATCTCTAATAATCCGCATCATCTGCATCATAGACAATACATTTCTGGGATCTCGTATCCGTGGCTTAGCAAAGCTAATCGTGCGAATAGCGGGATCGAGTGCATCGCGACATGTTGTGTAGACTTTTTCTGGTTGAATTAGAGTTAAGTCAACGTGTTTTGCCAGACTATTAGCCAGCTCGATTGTATAATCTTCAAAACAGAAATGTAATAAAGCGACTTTCACAAATAAATCCCTCCAGGTTTGCGAACAACTAGCAAAGTAGTAAATCCAATATAAAACAAAGTTGCTAATACTACTGTCGATAAAAAATCTAGATTAATTTGATACATTACTAAAAATACGATAACCATCAAAAAACTAATCAACAATGGTCGAAACATTATTTTCAATAATTGGATGTGAAATAGTCGATTATGTACGAAAAACATCATCACACTAAAATTGGTAAAACTTATTGATAAACTCATTAATGCTGCACCCATTAATTTAAACTGAGATATTAAAACTATCCCTGTAAAGCCGCCTACGATAGTAGTGATGGCAACTTCTATCAGATTTAGTTTTTCTAACCCATTAGCTATTAACAGAAAATTGAAAGGTCGAGAGAATGCCGCAGTAATTAAGGATAGCGAGATAATATGTAAGATGACTGCTCGATCTGTAAAACTTGGATTCTGATAGATGAATAATAGCAATCGATCGCCAATAAAGTAGATACCAACTAAAAAAGGTAGGCTGATGCATAGTAGGATTTCAATCACATTCTCTGCAACCTGACGCTGTTTGGTTTTGCCTTCTGCTACTGCTTTTGACATACTCGGAAATGCAGCTAAAGCTAAACTACTAGAGACAATATCATATGGCTGTAGCAACTGACAGATGGCACCGTAAATGCCAACGATTGCTTCACTACCCAAGAGAGAGAGAGTTAAAATATCAATTCTACTAGCAATAATCCCCATGCCTTCGAGCGCGAAAAAAGTTTTTGATTCCTTAACAGCCTTCCAGATAAAGTTTCGATCTATTTGCCATTTTGGCTTAACTATATTAAGTAACAATAACCATTGAACGATCAAGATTAACGACTCCGATATAATTAGAGTAATTACAACATATTCAAGACCATATTGTAAATGTAAAAACCAAATTATTGCTAATAAACGCAGGATGTAAATTGGCACTGTAGAGAATGCAATTAAATACATTTTTTCCTGCGCTTGAAAAATTGCCTCAGTAATGTTAGAAAGAGCAAATGGGATAATCATTGCCCCCACGAGATAACAAATAGCAGAGGTAGTATCGCTATATGGTAAAATAAAGATTGTCGTTGACATTGCAATATAGCCAATCAGACCAAATAGTAACTGTAGTAAAGTACCACTAACTAGATAGATTGGAGCTATTTCTGGATTGAGGGAGAGTTCTCTGGTAAATAAAGTTTTGAAACCTTGAGAAAAAAGATTTACAAAAATGAAGTAATAGTTCATTGCCAGTAGGTATTGACCCAAGACCTCAGCTCCCAACGTCCGAGCGATCGTCGCAGTTAGGATAAAAGTGGCAATTCCTTGTGTTAGTCTGTTGACTAGCATTGCTAGAGAATTACTTATTAGTTTGTTTTTTTGTGGCATTGACAATAAGAAATCTTCGTGAATTGACTTTAATCTCGATCGAAAGATATCGCTCTTGAATATTTAGATCTGAATTTAGCTAACATCTGGTCATAATCACTACAAACAAGATCTAACTTTTCCTGCTAAACCACGGACTCTAGGTTCTTTCATCATTCTAAAGTGAGATCCCGGAACATGATGGACATCTACATTTCCATTGACTAGATCGCTCCAGCCAAGTTCTGGATGAAGATAGTGTTCGAGATCCTGAACTTGGCAACGAAAAAGAGTAATTTTACCTCTGTAAGGGCGCGCAAGATAATCTTCGCTGGCTTGTAAGTTGGCATCCAACACATCCAATAATTGTGGAGTCATGTCTGTGGGCTTGTACAAACTTTTGACCAGAAAATCTCTGTGATTATCTTTTGTTAGTCGATAGGTAATTCGACCCATCACATAGCTCGATCTTTCATGAAAATTGAGCTGCCAGAGATTACATAAATGAATTCTCAAAGATTGCGCTACTGATGGTCTCGCGCTAGGTAAATTAGGTGCGCTACAATCTAGTAATGCTAGCATTTGGGTCTTTTCTCCATCAGCTTCTAGCTGACGAGCCATTTCAAATGCTACTAGTCCACCAAACGAGTAGCCTAGCATAAAATAGGGTCCGTGAGGCTGAATAGTGCGAATTTCTTTGAGATAGTGACTCGCCATATCTTCTACTCGACGAAAAGGTTTTTGCTGGCCGTCTAGTCCTTGAGATTGCAGTCCATATATAGGTCGATCCCGATCGAGGAAATTTGCGAAGGCATAATACTCTAAAATATTTCCGCCAATCGGATGAACGCAAAATAATGGAGGTTTTGGCTCACCAGGTTGAATTAATACTAATGACGACCAAGCCGCTACCCATTCTTTTTGTCGCAATACCTTCGCCAAATCTTCGATCGTCTGTGCTTGAAAGAGTGTAGCTAATGGTAAATTTTTTCCCCAAATCTTCTCGACTTCGACAAATAGTCGCACTGCCATCAGTGAATGACCCCCTAATTCAAAGAAGTTATCACTAATCCCGATCGGACGAACGTCTAAGACCCGTTCCCAAATTTCCGTCAGTTGCTGCTCTATTTCGTCGCGAGCTGCTACCAGCAGATCGGCATCTGCTTGTCGATCGTACTCTGGCATTGGTAAGGCTCGACGATCGACTTTGCCGTTGGCCGTTAGCGGCAAGGTTTCGACGATGACAAACGCTGACGGGATCAGATAATCGGGCAATTTTGATTGGAGAAACGATCGCCAGTCAATCTCCGTCGTTGGTGCCGCGCGATCGATTACCAGATACGCAACTAATCGCTTATCACCTGGACGATCTTCACGATCGATCGTCCGCACTTCCCGCACCGCCGGATGCTGGGCAAGAACGGCATCGATCTCGCCCAGTTCGATCCGAAAGCCGCGAATTTTGACCTGAGTATCGATCCGTCCCAAAAATTCGAGATTGCCATCGGGTAAGTACCTGACTAGATCTCCAGTCCGATACAGTCTTTCCCCAGGGGCAAACGGATCGGTCACGAATTTTTCGCGGGTCAGCTCGTCTTGATCGAGATAGCCGCGTGCCAATCCATCGCCACCGATATACAGTTCGCCCGGAATGCCGATCGACACTGGTTGCTGATCGGGATCTAATACATAGACTTGAGTATTGGCGATCGGTCTGCCGATCGGGACTGAGGTTAACCCCTCTAGGCTAGAAATCGGATAACAACAGGTAAAGGTAGTATTTTCCGTCGGCCCGTAACCATTAATCAACTGGCAATCGGGTAGCGTTGCTAAGACCTTGCGGACGTGAGGGACTGACAACACATCACCGCCAGCAATCAATTGGCGCAACGGCTGTAAATCCTCAATCCGTTCGTCCACCATTAGATGAAATAGTCCCGCTGTCAGCCACAGCGTGGTGATCTGGTGGCGATCGATTGCCTGGCCTAATTCGCTCAAAGATGGCTTATCACCTGGAAATAAGACTAATTTTCCGCCATTGATCAGGCTGCCCCAAATCTCTAGGGTGGAGGCATCGAAAGAGATCGGTGCTAGTTGGAGCCAGACTTGCTGCGGACTAAAATCAAGATAGTTAGTGTTTTTAACCAATCGTACGACGCCGCGATGGGGGATGCAAACGCCCTTGGGCTGTCCGGTCGAGCCAGAAGTATACATCACATAGGCCAGATCGTCAGCTTGCCCCGATCGCTGCGGATTAAGCTGGCTAGCCTGGGCAATATCATCCCAGTCAGTATCGAGATCGATGGTTCGGGCTGGGTGGCTGGGCAGGCGATCGCGCACTGTTTTTTTAGTCAGCAAGACTGACACCCGCGCATTTTCCAGCATAAACGCTAGCCGCTCGGGTGGATAGCTCAAATCGAGCGGGAGATAGGCGCCGCCAGCTTTGAGAATGCCCAAAATGCTGACGATCGTCTCGATCGACCGATCGAGGGCAATGCCAACGAGGTCGCCGGATTTGACCCCGATGGTGAGTAAATAGTTAGCTAAGCGATTGGCGCGATCGTTTAATTCGCGATAGGTGAGTTGTTGCGACTCGAATACCA
>NZ_JANNDR010000051.1:0-2113 GCF_031378165.1 Chamaesiphon sp. OTE_75_metabat_556 | reverse complement strand
TGAGCTGATTTGTGACGGCTGAGGCACGACAAACTCGGCTCTGGTGGTGATAAAGCTACTGAAAGCATCAGTTAACATCGTTGCCATTACTTCATCGCCTACCTGCAAGTGAGCAACTCCTGCGCCAACAGCGACAATCGTGCCAGCACACTCAAAGCCAAAAGTGAGTTGCTCGGCACTGGCGATGCCCATGTGTTCGGCATAATAATCTTTAAGCACCCCTAACGTATTGAGAACATCGCGGAAATTTAAGCCTACCGCACGCACTTGAATTTCTACTTCTTGCCCACCAGGAGGACGACTTTGCAGCGGTTGGAGGCTGAGATTGTCTAACATCCCATAGGCTGACAGCTTCAACTGGAAGGGTTGGCGAGGTATTGGCAATTTCCCCATCAGTGTGGGAATTTCTTGGTGTCTGACTAATCGGGCAAGATGGCGCACCCCTTGGCGATAAGCAATGCGATCTTCCACATCGGAAGACAACAATTCTGGTAATAGTACTGACATTGCTGGGGCAACTGTGACGTTAGGATCTAAATCTATTCGTCGGCATTGCAATTGTGGCTGTTCCAAAGCAATTACCCCACCCAATCCCCATAACGGTGCTTGTTGAAATTGGGTGGGAAGGGATTCATTCCCCACAGACTGGGTACCTTGAGTCACTAGCCATAGTTGCGGAATTGCTAGATTTTGACTTGCTCCTAAAGCTTGAATGAGGTGAAGGACGCTAGCACAACCTAATTCTTGAGCTGTTTGGAGTTCCTGCGCCGATTGTGGTGGTGCGAGTGTTTCTGACAAACTCCACAGGTGCACGATGCCGCATAATGGCGGTTGATGCTCTAAACTTTCTGTTAATAGACGCAGGAAGTCACTACCATCGATCGGATCAACTTGATAATGTTGGGGTGCTAGCTGCTGATAATCCGCGCCTGGTGTGACCAAAATCGGCTGCTGACCCTGTTGATTTAAGGATTCCACTAAATCCTGTCCGATTTCTGTAGACGGGGCAAATAGCAGCCAGCTACCTGGATTAGTTGGCTGAATTAACTGGATGTGAGGTGTCGCAGCTTGTGGTTGCCAATGAACTTGATATAACCAATTATCGATGTCTGGTTCGATCGTTTTTACAAGAGCTTGGGGAGAAGTGCGGAATAGGGTTAAACCTTCTATTTCTGCTACGACTAGTCCCTGCTCGTTCAATAACCGAATTTCCCCTGTCAATGTTTGTGGATGAGCTGTTGGTTTACCAATCTCTACTTCAGTCCAAAGCTGATGAGGCACAGTACGATAAAACTTGAGCCGTTCGATCGCGATTGGTAAGTAGATATCTCGATTTTCAGTTAGATCTAAGGCTGCTGCTAATACCTGGAAACTCGCATCCAACAACACGGGATGGAGTTGATATTTGGTTGATTCTGTTACTAATATTTCTGGCAACTGAATTTGACCTAGAGCTTTTTCACCATTGCGCCACAGTTGTCGAACGGCTTGGAAACTCGAACCATAGTCGATACCTCTATCTTTAAAATCTTGGTAAAAGTCTTGCGGCGATATCTGCTGAGTATAATTAGCTTTTAGGGTTGCTAAATCCGTTGTCTCTGGTTGAGTATCTTTATCGCCTGCTAGTAATTTTCCGCGTACATGGAGCGTCCATTGTGGTGATGAACTTTGCTCGTCTAGATCCAAGCTAAAAATTTGGAAGCTATATGTTAGATCTGTTTGAGGAGTTAAAATGACCTGAACAGTAACGATCTCATCTGATAAAATCAGTGCTTGTTGGAGCGCAACATCTTCTAAGATTAAACTTGCTGAGTTGAATAAAGTTGCTCCTGCTGCTAAAACTATTTCTAGATAGCCTGCGGCTGGAAAAATAGGTTGAGAAAAAACATAATGATCTTTTAAATAAGTTGGTCGATCTGCACTGAGTATGCACTCAAACCGAATTTGGTTTTCTAATCCTGCTAAATGTAATCGACGATCGATTAGAGGATGCAGTGATTCATAAGTTGACGACAGTTGTTTTCGATCGACTGGGCGATCATTTTTCTCTTCTTCAATCCAATATCTTTCTCTTTGAAATGGATAAGTAGGCAAAACTAATTTGCGACGGGGA
>NZ_JANNDR010000345.1:0-6204 GCF_031378165.1 Chamaesiphon sp. OTE_75_metabat_556 | reverse complement strand
ACCGCAGCCCTCGATCTACCAGTTTTACGCGGCTGGCTCTGCGACAACAGCAGTCAGACTATCAAGCGAGAGCGGAATAAAATCACAGGTGCTAGTCAATCCCAACAACATCGCTTCATTGGGGTTGATGATCTTGCCAGTGATACCGCAGCGTTCCTCGGCATTTGCGGTAGCAGCTACAGTCGCGCGGATATCTTCAGAAGTAAACCGATGACGATAATCGCCGGATTTTTGCTGGACGTATTTCCACAGGACTTCGCGGATTAACGCTTGATAACCTTGATGTCCAGAAATTTCTTTCAGCCGTTCTTTCAGTTCGCGTTCTAGCCGAATACTAGTAACTTCCATCTCAGTGGTTGGGGTTCGCTTTAAGGTATGCATTGTGTGAATTGCTCCGAGCAGTTAACTAAACAGGGTGGTGTATTTAGTGTAGTATTTTTTGCGGTTAATAGCAAACATTTTCTAAACTTTTTTAATTATTCAGTACTTGGGTACATTTGTCATATTTTTCTGACAAAACAATTTTCGCACCCCTGATTTAGCTCTCATTTTGGCAATTAGTGGAAGTCAAGCCAGCACAGACTATTTCTGTCAGCATCCTGGTAGCTGCTAACCTACTGGCGGCAAAAGTTAGCATCAAGTCAAACTCGCTCGCCGATCGAAATCCCAAATCGCGACTAAACTCGATCGGGCAATGGGTGGTTTAAATCACCGGAAATAGCGAGATTGTGCAAAATATGTGCCGATCCTCACAATTTCCTCACAATTTTTCTCTAAGCTACAGCGAGAAGCGAGCAATCCGACATCAATTCATAAAGACCCATGTTGAAATTGATTTATACTGAGACAGCACCATACCTAGAGCTGCTGACAGCTCATCTCGAAGATTGGATCGAGCAACGGCTGTCGTTTGCAGTCGCGACTGGCGAACAACTCTTGGTGAGCGCGGAACAGGCGAGCTTTCTGTTGCCAGATCTAGTTTGTGACATTAAAGCAGTTAACTTGTACCTGCAACGGGCCGGGGTAACTACGGTCACAGTCCAGCGTTGCGACCTCGATCGATCAGAGATCGGCTTGACTGGTTATTGGCTGGCGACCCATACTGACTGCGCGGAGGGGATATTTGTGACCCAATTGCCAGAGCGAGTAGAATCATACCTGTGGCAGCTTTGGCGTCATGCAAATAGTCCCTCTATTGCTAGCAATGGGACAATGGGCTGGTAAAAATCGGCTCGACAATTACTTTTAGGGAATCTGTGCTGGACTTGAAAAAACAACGCCTCGATCTATTACTGGTGGAACGCCAACTCTGCGAATCCCGACAACTAGCACAACGCTGGATTCAGGCGGGCGAGGTGCGCGTGAATGGGGAGGTAGTGGATAAGTCTGGCACGGCGATTTTGCTCACATCAATAGTAGAAGTGCGGGCGAGAGCGCGATTTGTCTCGCGGGGTGGTGAAAAATTAGCGAAGGCTTTGGACGTATTTGCCATTCCGACTGTCGATCGCATTTGCCTGGATGCGGGGATCTCGACTGGCGGCTTTACTGATTGTTTGCTCCAAGCTGGAGCCAAACAAGTCTACGGTATCGATGTCGGCTACGGCCAGGTAGATTGGAAACTCCGCACCGACGATCGGGTGATGTTGCGCGAACGGACAAATATTCGCCATCTGACTCCTGTCGAACTCTATGGTGCGGCAGTTGAGGGTAGTTATCCAGTGACGTTACCAGATTTGGGGGTCGTCGATGTTTCGTTTATTTCAGCAACCAAAATCTTACCAGCATTACAACTCCTACTGGCACCGCCCCAAGAACTCGTATTGCTAGTAAAACCGCAATTTGAGGTCGGTAAAGGCGCGATCGGGAAGAATGGGGTCGTCAGAGATTTAGCAGCGCAAGCAGGGGCGATTTGGGGGGTATTAGCAGCGGCACAAGATTTGGGTTGGCACTATCGCGGCTTAACCTGGTCGCCATTGGTCGGGCCAGCCGGAAATATCGAGTATTTATTGTGGTTGGATATAGTTGGTGATGAACTAGTGACGACACCAGATTTAGCGGAAATTAAGTTACTGACGGAGGCCACATCTCAGGCATTGTCAGCAGATCGATCGTGTTGAAAGTATTTAAAAACTGTTCCTGATGAATATTGTAGGTATCAATATTGGCTATTTATTCTAAAATCGGTAGAGTTGTAAATCTCGATCGAGATCCGCCAACTTTGCGCCCAATCTCGGATCGCTAGTGCAACATAGTGCTTAAAGACAGGCTATGATATTGCAGAAATTCGATTTATCTACCCCTAATTTGTTATGGCGATGCAACTGCGCGTGTACGTACCCCCACATCCATTAATCAAACATTGGTTGGGGATGGCGCGGAATGTCGAGACGACGCCCAAAATCATGCGTCAAACCTTGGCCGAACTGGGGAAATGGTTGGCTTATGAAGCGATTAGGGAGTGGCTGCCAACGATCGAAATCGAGATTCCGACGCCGATGGCCGAGACTACAGCTACTTTCGTCCATCCGCAGACAAAACTGGCGATCGTGCCAATTCTCAGAGCGGGTTTGACCTTAGTGGATGGGATTCAGTCGGTACTACCTTTAGAATCGGCCATTTATCATCTGGGCATGGTGCGGGATGAACAGACATTACAACCCAGTTGCTATCTCAATAAATTACCCGATCGCTTCGATCCACAAACACGGATTCTGATCGCCGAACCGATGTTGGCGACAGGTGGCACGATAATGCAAGCGATGCATGAATTGGTGAGTAGAGGGATCGATCCAGCTTATGTGCGGATTATTTCAATTATCGCCGCACCACCAGCTTTACAAAAACTCAGCGAGGTCTATCCGACAATGAGTATCTATGCGGCGATGATTGACGAACATGTCAATGAATCGGGCTTTATCGTTCCTGGTTTAGGCGATGTTGGCGATCGCGCATTCGGCACAAATTAGAGTTCGATCGTTCTAAAATGTAAGGATATTCGTGCTTTGCTACTTTTATAAATGCGAATTGTTGCGTATACTTACACCGATCCATTAATTGAGAAATCCCCAGCGATCGAGATTTGGGGCTGGGAAATTGATCGAGTCTATCAGGATTTGGGAGGGCGTCACGAACTCGATCAATTAGTTCGAGATAGTGTCGATCAATCGGTAGACTATTTATTAATTAGACGATTAGATGAATTGGGTGCATCAGTACGAGATATCCGGCAAGTTCTCATCAGATTGCAATCGCTCCAAATCCAGTTAATTACCACCGAAACCGAAATCGAGCCGCAATTAAATTTGCTCCAACTCATTGATAACATCCAGTCAGATCTAGTCAGTCGGCGGATGCGCCAAGGCCATGCCCACAATCGCTTACAATCCTTGCCCCCACCAGGTAAGGCTCCCTATGGTTACCGCCGGAGTAAAGATAAATATACGATCGATAAGTCTGCCGCTCCGGTAGTCAAGGATTTTTTCGATCGGTTTACCATTTACGGCTCGCTGCGCGGTGCGGTGCGCTATCTAGAGAAGAAATACAATAAGAAGATTGCTGCTTCTACGGGGTTGAGATGGCTCTCTCATCCAGTCTATCGCGGCGATACTGCTTATCATCATGATGAGGTGATTTCTGATACCCATCCGGCGATTTTATCGCGGGATGAAGCAGCGCAAATCGATCGATTATTGCGTCGCAATCGCCGCTTGCCCCCTCGGACTGCTAGTGCCCCGCGATCGTTAGCAGGATTGGTCAATTGCGAGCATTGCGGTCAAACTATGACCGTTACCACCGTCTCCGCCCCACGTCGAGTTGAGAAATATTTGTATCTGCGGCCGACTAATTGCAATCGCCAACCCAAGTGTAAATCGATTCGGTACGATCGGGTATTAACTACGACGATCGATCGGATTTGTACGGATTTACCGCTGGCTGTTAGTCAGGCTAACTTGCCCAATTTGGATGGATTTAAAGCTAAAATATCGCAAGAAATCGTCGATAAACAACAGACAATCGATCGATTACCAGATTTAATTGGTGAAGGTATCCTCGACATTGAAACTGTCGATTTACGGACATATAAACTCAAAACTGAAATCTCCCAATTACAAGATCGACTAGCCGCATTCCCACCTGTAAATCTCCAATCTCTAGCCCAAGCTGTCTCGATTCGCCAGTTTTGGTTAGACTTATCCGAATCCGAACGCCGCTTTTATTTTCGAGAATTTATTCGATCAATCTCGATCGATCCGCAGTCGGCTAATTTAGCTCTGCAATTACAGTTTATTTTTTGAGCAGTCTCGATGCCTCTCCTCACCTTTTCATAAATTCCCCTCTCCACTGAGGCGACGGATGATGATATCGATCTTCCCGTTCAACTCAGTACCAAGATTGTCGATCTTGGAGTTCAAAGCTAGAATTTCCGATCTCATCTCCGATCGACTCTCAGCAATCTCTTCATAGATCCGATCTAGTACGCTGGAAAATTCTTGGGGGGATATCTGGGTATATTCCAACCTGTCTAATCTACGGTTGACCCCACGCAATTCGCGGTTAACGCGATCAATGTCGTCTGGTTCGTTGGCTTGAGTCATGTTAACCTCATAGTAGTCTTGTTTGATTCGATTCTCCTACCGGAGACGTTTCACGAACGCGCTGCTGGTAACAGTCTTTCGTTGACCCTTGGTCTGCCTTCGGCAATCGATTTAGCCCCCTTCCTTCACTGGTTGGGGGTTGTTTCGATTACAGGTTGAGCTTTTCGATCGACTCCATCGAGATATATAGTTTCATTGGTATTCTAGGAAAAGCTTTAAAACCATACTTTAAATAAAAGTTGGTTGCATTGTTATCGATCGCATCAACCACCATCGCGACTGATGCTACCGTTCGGGTTGCCTCTAATGTTCTCTTCATCGCATCCAATAGCAAGTAACCGCCGTATCCTTTCCCCTGACAACTAACATCGACAGCCAATCTACCGAGTAATGTCGAGGGTAGCAATGGATATCGTGGCAAACCTTTTGCTATTGGCTCGTCCAAGTCGGATACATCGATCGAGTTTGAAGATAAACAGTAGTATCCTAATACCTTCTTCTCTGGTGGTTCGATCAATACGAATGGGGTAGATACAGCTTTCTTCAACTCTTGGGACGCTCTGAGCTTAATGTATTCATCTAGACTCTGTTCGCCACAGGCAAATAAGCTCCGATCGTGCTTCTTGCTCGTCAATAGTTCAATACTAAGAGGCACTACCAAATTCCTGTTTGTATCTCTTAGCCGCCGCCTTGAGTGCTTCATTTGGTTCGGCTGGGTTCAGAATAGCTTCAACGAATGCCTTACTATCCTCAGCACTAAGTTTCAGGACATTGTGATTCGCGATCGTACTACCCGCCGCCTCTCTTGCGCTTTTTACCAGAAACTCACATAGGGTAATATTTTCGATGTCCGCTGCTGTCTGAAACATCGCTTTTAACTCTGGTGTAATTCTCGCCTCGATTCTGGCGATTGGTTCGGTTTTGGTTGCCATGATTTTGGGTGATAACTCTATTATCTTTAGTATATTCGGATATTTACCGAACTGTCTATTAGACTAGTTAGTTATTTTTAACTTCGATCGCGCTGCTGCAAACAGTCTTTCGTTGACCCTTGGTCTGCCTTCTCTTCGAGACGCTACGCGAACGGCAATCGATCTAGCCCTCGCTGTCACTGGTGGGGGCTATTTCGATTATATGGTCAAAAGTGTCTGAATCGGGTCTTAGGCAGGGCTGTTTCATTCCCTACTAGGCGTAGGTTGTCAAGATTAAAAGCAACTAATTTCGATCTCCCGATAGATGGTAAATGCGGTATAAGCCTTGGTGGTTTCTCCATCCTGACGATCGGAGATTTTAGTCATGGGGATTATGGCTTGATGAAATTTTTCATTATTGAAACCGCCAGCCAATCAGGGTGCGGCAAATTCTACCTCAACCAATTGTGTTGACATTGTGTTGACAAAGCTTTTATATTAGAGTTATCACCTACCGCATGGGAGAAAGCGTTATGTACGCCTCAGTAGACGAAGGTTTTGCAAATGAAACCCGCGATGTCACCATCAACATTCGCGCAAAGAAGAATCAACGCGATCTGATCGATCGAGCGGCTGAATTGCAAGGCAAGAGTCGATCAGAGTTTATGCTGGAGTCGGCTCAAAAGACCGCCCAGGAT
>NZ_JANNDR010000002.1:0-2009 GCF_031378165.1 Chamaesiphon sp. OTE_75_metabat_556 | reverse complement strand
CATGCCCGTCAATGCTGTCCATTTGGCTCAAGTAACTGAAGGTGACTCACTCGATCTAGCTCCCAAATGGATTCCGGGGTTTCGGCGGGCGATCGTCTTTCAATCGGCAGGTATCGGTCGCGATGGCGCGGGTTATATTGTCGAACAAAAACATTCGACGATCGAGCAACTCGATGTCGATCGGCAAGAGGTGATTACCCTTGCCAGCGATCCCAAATACGACCTCCTCAGCCCCCAAATGACCGCTGAAGGGACGCTATACTATATCCGCCGTCCCTATCGCTCCCTCCGTCAGCGCGTCAAGTTTTCACAACTCCTCAAGGAGGCGGTGCTAGTTCCCGCGCGATTGCTGGCAGCGATTGTGCAATGGTTGAATTTCTTTACTCATCGGCATACTGGGGCATTGCTATTGCCGGTATCTCAACGATCGCCAATCCCCTCCCAGCAAATATCATTTTTGGGTAGATTGGTAGATGTGGGGGCAGAAATGCAGCGCAATCGACGGTTTGGCGATCCTGATTCACCAGCATTGGTGCCCCGCTCCTGGGAATTGATCGAGCAATTTCCCCATCGCGAACCCAAAGTCATCGCCCAAGGGGTGGTTGCTTTTGACGTCGGTTTAGATGGGCAGCTCATCTATAGTAATGGCAGTGCGGTTTATGGCGTGTTACCTGGTGGTGTGGCCGAACGCTTGGTGGTTGTCGGTGCGGCGCGAGAAGAGCACCGCCCGATCGAACAAGTCGTCATTCTCGATCGAGATAATCATCTGAATTAGGATCGGGGCTAGTGGATAGCGATTTGCGTAACTCCCAACCGATCGCTCCCAACTCAAAAAAACATCTTCATCAATGTGAATTGAGCCAAATCTGATGGGTACTCTAAGTTCAGAGAGTAGTTATTAGTACCACATCCCCATCTGCACTATGTCAGCAACTATCATTGATGCGATCGATCGCTTAATGCCCTTAATCATTCATTCGACTTGCCTCAAGTCCAATCTGTGGGACTCTCCTCATGAAGAATTACCCTTGCGGGATTACGCACTCAGTTGGGTAATTGTCGATCGCAATGCCAAAGGTCGAGTTGCTTATCAGGATGTGACGCCAGAAATGGTCGAGGTTTGGGAAAATGAAGGGATCGACTGGCAGCAACGAGCCACGATCAACCTCAAAGTCGCCTCTCAAGAATTATGGACGCACCAGAAGTTGCGCGCAGATGGCAGTGTTGTCTGGGCGATTATGATGCATAATGACGGCTTTGGCTCGTCGCGGATCTTACTCTCGCCCTATTTAGATAAATATTTTCCTGACGGTTATTACGTAGCAATTCCCGATCGCAGTATCGGGATTATTATCCCGCGCGATTTGTCGATCGAGGAAATGCAAGAAACTCAAGATTTGCTCGAATCTTGGTACGATACGGCATCAGCACCGATGAGTCCGCATTTATTCGCACCTGACGATCTGATTCCCGAACACTATTTGTGGAATTAGTGGAATTAACTAAATTGACAGTTTGCCTAGACTACTCGACTATCGAGTTTGGATTTAATCAACAAGATCAGGTCGGCAACTGTCACACAGCCTTTATCCGTAAAATCCAGTAGAAAACTTAAGTCAAAAGCTTCGCACAAATCGATGTAGATATTTGCGGCTTCTAAATAGTCGAGTAAGTCTTTCGATCCAGACTGTTGCTGCCGATTCTGCGCGAGTCGATCGATAAAGTTTTGAAATTGAAAGTCTAGATAGATCGCATCTGGATCGATTTCCAGGTTTCTAGCCAGAATTACTCTGACAATTTGAAAGATATCTAGGGTGCCACGACGCATTTGAGGTAATGTAAGCAGCGATCTTACAAAATTAGAATGATTGAGTTTGAGTCTGGCGCGGTCGATTTAAGCGATAGCGCCCGACACTTTACAGTTATAAGTTTCGAAGATAGCCAACGGCATTGGTATAAAATCTCAAACAAAAAGACAGACTAAACACTATACAAATTATAAATTAGAT
>NZ_JANNDR010000334.1:0-8327 GCF_031378165.1 Chamaesiphon sp. OTE_75_metabat_556 | reverse complement strand
GGGATGGAAGATCACTTATTAGAAATCTTTGGCGGACACGATACTAAGGAAGTAATTACCAAAGGAATCTCGGCTGATTCTGACTTAGGTTGGAATAAAGAAGCCCAAGCCGAACTGAATAAAGTTCCTGGTTTCGTACGCGGTAAAGTCAAACGCAATACCGAGAAATTTGCACGTGATCGCGGACAAGCTGTAATTACATTAGAAGTAATGTATGCAGCTAAAGAAGCAGTTGGGGCTTAGATTGTAGATTTATTTAGGCTGGTAACTAGAAACAAAACGGTAGCTTGGAGCAAGCTACCGTTTTTCGTAAACTTGTTAAGGCTGAAAATCACTCAACTCAGTGAGTTTTGCTTGTTATTGAATTAATTTCAAGGCGATCGATCAACCACTCCACTGCACCCGCTACATCCGCAACCCTTTCCCCTTCAGGCACGATCGGACGCTGTACCATCACGACTGGTAAACCCAATTCCCGTGCGGCAATAATCTTCGCATAAGTAGCCTCGCCGCCGCTATTTTTACTAACGATCGCCTGAATTTGATACTCCCTGAGTAATTGACGTTCTCCCTCCAAACTAAATGGCCCTCGATCGAGTAATAATTTGCCTGGGGGTAGGGGGATACTCGGATCGGGAGGATCGATCGATCTCATCAAACACCAACGATCGGTTAGCACGGCAAATGGGGCGAGTTGTTGTCTGCCGATCGTCACAAAGATCCGCTCTGCGCTAGCTGGAATCGCCTGGACAGCCGCCTCGATCCTCTCCACCTCAATCCATGTATCTTCAATCGATCTCACCCAGGCAGGGCGCACGAGCAGCAATCGCGGAATCCCGACTTTAGTTGCTGCCCCAGCCACATGCCCAGAAATTTGGGCGGCGAATGGGTGAGTAGCATCGATAATGAAATCGATTTTTTCAGTCTGCAAGTATGCTACCAACCCAGCCTCGCCACCAAAGCCGCCAATCCGCACGGTACCTAAGACAGCCTGGGGATTGTTGGTTCTCCCGGCGAGCGTAGTAACTACTTCTAATCCAGGCAGATCGATCGCGCGTGCTGCCAATTGCACCGCATCCCCAGTGCCACCCAAAATCAAAAGTCGTTTCATCACACCTAGCAAGTTCGGAGTAGTTGACTAATAATGTATAGATTAGTATCTACAATCGGAAAATCTTTATGTCATCAACAGTTTACGACTTTTCGGCTACCAGCATCGAAGGTCAACCCGTCGAAATGAGTACTTATCGCGATAAAGTTTTGCTCGTCGTCAATACCGCTAGCGCGTGTGGTTTTACACCTCAATATAAGGGTTTACAGGAGTTATACGACAAGTATGCCAGCAAAGGATTTGCAGTGCTGGGTTTTCCTTGCAACCAATTCGGACAACAGGAACCAGGTAGCGCGACGGATATTCAGTCTTTTTGTGAAACCAGATTTGGCGTGTCTTTTCCCCTATTCGAGAAGGTCGATGTCAATGGTGCCAGCGCACACCCGCTGTTTAAATATTTAGAAAAAGCCGCACCAGGAATTTTGGGAACGGAAGCGATCAAATGGAACTTTACGAAGTTTTTGGTTGATGGCAGTGGTAATGTCGTCAAACGCTACGGCTCGAATACCGATCCCAAAGATATCGCCAAAGATATCGAAGGACTGTTGAAATAATTACTGATGAACGATAGGGGGACTTTCTCCCTATGAGTTTCAGCTCGAACACATGTCGATCGAAGTTATACCTGCGCTGGTTTCTGAGTCTATTCTCCGATGGATTGTGGCACGACATGTCAAAAATGTGAATATTTCCTGTTTTCATGAGATCGCCAATGAATAACTGATTGGTTCCTCAACAGTAGTTCGATGAAAATCTATAGTGCCGTAATTATCTGGCTCGTTAGTAGTACAATTCAACTATTAGGGGCGATCTCGCCTGTATCATCTCAAGTTAATATGCCTCAAACAACTTCTCAATTGGGAGAACAGAAAGAGGCACATGTTAGTTTCAATGATAATACTGGCAATGATTCTCCGCATGTTCAAACTTATATTACGATTTTAACGTTTCTATTGTTAATGTTGCCTGGTTATTTGAAATACCAAAATCTTGCGATAAAGGGAGTAGATAGAAGACAAAATATTTCATCAAAAGGATTAAAAAAACGAGGTGACGATCTACAGATAGACATCACGCTAGGATTTTTTGAAGCTGTTCTTGGAGTTCAAAAGGAGATTACTATTTCTCGATTGGAAATTGGTTTGGACAAGAAAGTAAGAAAAGTTACTAAGTCCCTGAAAGTCAGAATTCCTGCTGGTGGTGAGTATGGAAGTAGATTGAGATTTCGAGGGTATGGCAATGCGAGTGTTAATGGTGGAGAAGCTGGAGATTTATATGCTCGTCTTCTTGTCCCATCTCATAATAGAGAACTCAAACGTCATGGTATAAACATTGAGTCCGAAATTAAGCTCACAGAAGAAAAAGCGCAAGCAGGTTGCACTTTTATTATTAGGACAATAGAGGGAGACAGAGAGATTGTTGTATCACCAAGAACTAGGAATGGTGATTCTCTAGTATTGAAAGGGTGTGGTGTTCCTCAATTTGAAAACCCAGCTCAGAAAGGCGACCATATTATTCATTTTCGCGTACAAAATATGATTAAAACACAAGGTGAAAATTTGCGGCTCGATCTTGCAATCGAATTTCATGAGGCAATTTTTGGGGGAGTAAAAAAGATTCAATTTCCTCACCTGGAAGCTGATATTAGGGGGCACTTAGAGCAGGTTAACAAGTCACTGGAAATTATGATTCCGGCGGGGGTTGATTCTGGGACAAATTTAAGAATTGAGGGACAGGGTGATGCAGGCACCAATGGTGGTGAACCTGGAGATTTGTATCTTCATCTTCATGTTCCATCACAGTGTGGAGAATTCAATCGTTGTGGTGTGAATATTAATTCCAAAATTAAGCTGACCCACGAACAATCACAATTAGGCTGTGACTTTGTGATTAAGATGCTTGCGGGAGAGAAAAAGATTGCGATCTCAGCAGAAACTAAAGATGGAGATTTTTTGACACTCAAAAGCTGCGGTGTGCCCAAACTTGGAGATATCTCCGAAAAAGGCGACCACATCATTCATTTTTGTGTTGAGCCTGAGCAAGAATGTGAAGATATCTGGCGGTAAACCAGACACAGCATCCCATGTAGATCGAGAGATAATAGATGTATCTATAAATTCTCATCACACCAAGCTTATGAAACCGCTGTTACAAGGTCAGGGATTGCCCCCATTTCCAGAAATCCAAGCCGATCGAGTCGTTCCCGATATTACCGAATTGCTGACTGAGGCCAACGCAGCATTCACAAAGCTCGAAGCGAATATCATCCCCACTTGGGCGGGATTAGTCGAACCACTCGATCGAATTGTCGAGCGGATTTCCTGGGGCTGGAGTATCGTCGGCCACCTGATGAGTGTCAAAAATAGCCCCGAACTCCGCGCCGCGCATGAAGAAATGCAACCGCAAACAGTCCAGTTTTGGATGCGGTTGGGACAGAGTACCGCACTCTATCAGGGCTATAAGGCGATTAAAGCCAGTCCCGAATTTGCCAGCTTCGATGTTGCCCAACAACGGATTATCGCAGCCGCCATCCGCGATATGGAGCTATCTGGCGTCGGCTTAACTGGCGCACCCAAACAGCGATTTAATGATATTCAGCTCGCCCTCGCCGAACTCGCCAATAAGTTTTCCAATAACGTCCTCGATGCGACTAAAGCCTATAGTCTGACCTTGACTAAGCCCGAAGAAGTTGCTGGACTACCCACAAGTTTGCGCGGTCAAGCCGCTCAATCCGCCAGAACCGCCGGACAGGAAGCCGCGACCCCGACCGATGGCCCCTGGACGATAACGTTAGATGCGCCTAGCTATGTCCCGTTCATGCAGCACAGTCAACGGCGGGACTTACGCGAGCAAGTATATAAGGCTCTAGTCAGTCGGGCGGCAACAGGGGAATATGATAATCTCGCGAATATCGATCGCATCCTCGAACTACGCCGGGAAATGTCCAATATCCTCGGCTTCGACAACTTCGCCGAACTCAGCCTCGCCAGTAAAATGGCACCCAATGTCGCCGCTGTCGAAAATCTACTCGAATCCCTCCGCAGTGCCAGCTTTGAAGCTGCCAAACAAGATCTCGAAGATCTCCGCGCTTTTGCTATCTCCAAAGATGCCCCCGAAGCCAACGATCTCAAGCACTGGGATCTCGCCTACTGGTCGGAACGCCTGCGGGAAGCTAAATTTGACTTTAATGCTGAAGAGTTGCGCCCATATTTCCCATTAGAACAAGTACTTTCGGGCTTATTTAAGCTCGCGCACAATCTATTCGGCATCACCATTACTGCCGCCGACGGCCAAGCACCCGTCTGGAATCCCGACGTGCGCTACTTCCAAGTGGCTAACGAGCAACACCAACCGATTGCTTACTTCTATCTCGACCCCTACAGCCGTCCTGCCGAAAAACGGGGTGGAGCCTGGATGAATGATTGTATCAGTCGCTCTAAATTGACCGATGGTAACGGGACAAAAGTGCGTTTACCTGTTGCTTACCTGATCTGCAATCAAACACCACCAGTAGACGGGAAACCCAGCCTGATGACCTTCGGCGAAGTCGAAACCCTCTTTCACGAGTTCGGACACGGCTTACAACACATGCTCACCACCGTCGATTATGTCGGTGCATCGGGGATTAGTAACGTCGAATGGGATGCGGTCGAGTTACCTAGCCAATTTATGGAAAACTGGTGCTACCATCGCCCCACCCTGCTCAGTTTAGGCAAACATTACGAAACTGGCGAACCCTTGCCCGAACATTACTACCAAAAACTCCTAGCAGCGCGGACGTTTATGAGCGGGAGTGGGATGCTGCGTCAGATCCACTTTAGCTGGCTGGATCTCGAACTCCACAGCCATTACAAACCAGGCGGTGCGGAAACAATTCCCGACGTTCGCAATCGGTTAGCCAAAATCAGTATGGTAATTCCCCCCTTACCTGAAGACAATTTCCTCTGCTCGTTCGGACATATATTTGCTGGCGGTTATGCGGCTGGCTACTATAGCTATAAGTGGGCGGAAGTCTTGAGTGCAGATGCGTTTGCAGCGTTTGAAGATGCTGGGCTGGATGATGCAGCAGCGATCGGGACGACCGGGCGACGGTTCCGCGATACAGTATTGTCGCTGGGCGGTAGCAAGCACCCGATGGAGGTGTTTACGGCGTTCCGTGGACGGGAGCCAGATCCAGCGGCGTTATTACGTCACAATGGGTTAGTTGCTGCGAAATAGGAACTACTTTTAGCAGGATTGGTATGGTGGGTAAATGAACTAATCCCTAAATAATTGAAGCATTAGCTCATTTACCCAGCCTACATCTGCTATTCTGTTTAAGCTCCATATGGTGATGTTGAGCTTGTATTGCCTGTGAGAGACGAAAGTGTCAATTTTCAGTAATGACCAGTATTAAGAAAGATCTAACAAATACCATTTGGGTTGATGGATATCATGGCACTAGCCGCAGTCGCGCTGAAAGAATTCTCGCAGAGGGCTTCCGACCCAGTATGAACGGATATGATTGGCTGGGTACAGGGGTTTATTTTTGGCAGGATGCACCCAACCATGCTTTGCACTGGGCAAGGAAAATGTACCAACAAGAGCCAGTCGTCATCAAGTCCAAACTGAAACTAGATGAGACTTGTATCGATCTTCTGGATATGTCAGATATTGATAATCCTGATTTTTGGCTAGACAGTTATAATGGATTTACAGAAATGTGCCATAGAGCAGGTCAAAGTTTACCTACTCAAAACCCCAATATCCCAGGCAAACGCTATCTAGATTGTGCATTTTTTGATTATGTAAAGACATCTGTATTTGGAACAGATCCTCGCGGAGCAATACGATCTGCATTTGTAGAAGGAAAACAGATTTTTCCGAACTCAGCCATTTTCGATCGAACTCATGTTCAAATTGCTATTGTGAATCTGGATTTGATTGAGTCTTCTTGTATATATGAAAATTAGTGAGTAATCATTATGCCAATGGATGCAAAAGAATTTAAACGCAGAGTGACCGAACACTTTGATAACGTGACGGAAGAAGAGTTTTTGAAAAATCTTCGGAAATCTTCACCTTATCTTTTCACTGAAGAATCAGGAGAAATTCATCCGACAACAAGAATTAATAATGAAAATGATGTACGTGCAAAGAATGACATGCATGATCTTATGCTTCTGCATGTCAACTCTGGGTACAAGTATTTACCAGACACAAATGTAGATAATATTGTTAAAGTCAAAGATAATAATATATTGCAAGGATTATCTTATTGGAAGCATAATGAAAAGCTTTCTTATCAGGTCAGAGAAGAGATATCGCCTGCCAACGTTCTCTTTGTACCGTTGAATGATGATAGTGGAATCCCAACGTCAGCATTTGCACCTGATACAGAGCATTTTTTTAATTACTTACTTAGTTCTGGCAGAGATGACCTTAAAGTAGATCTGTGTGTCAATGATGATGAATATCATATATTAGGTCTTTACTCCGATCCCATTACACTTAAATCGATCGGGACGATTGTAATATCTTCAATTATTGCACCAGTCATCAAAGACTTAATTCTTGATTATATTCGTTCACTCAATAGACAACCAGACCAAAATTCAACGTTCCAAATCAATGTTGTTATTGATAATGAACTTGGATCTATTTGTGAAATTCAATGCTCTGGATCTTCAGTTGAAATCGAAAAAATCCTTCCTAGCGTATTTGATAGTGTTTTGGATTACACAGCTAATATTGATAACTCCATAGTAAAGAATATAGATGATAGCAAAAATTTCTTAGATTAAGAAGTGCTTTAATTTATTTAATCAATATTTAGGATGTACTTTTAGTGACCATTGACAATCTTCCTCTTCTGAAAATAGTTAATATTGTTTCTAACGTTGCTAGCCAAAGATATAACGCAAATAGAGTTATAAGATTATTGATGATTGGTAAAGAATATGCATTAGAACACCAAGACCAGGAATTAGCTGCTCATATTTCGTATTTGCAAGAAGCTGTTGAAATTCATAGTAACTATTTTTGTGCTTTTTCACTGCTGCAACAGAATGAGTTTTATGAGGCTTGGTGTAAACTCGAAGAAGTCGAAAAAGGTTTACTATTTTTCCAGTCACGGCAGAAAGATCGGCCAGACTATTGGGACGAGTTCCTGGTATCTGGAAAGTATAAATTTATAGAAGAGCATGTATCAAGATGGCAAGAATTGTTTCCTTACGAGCTGTACTTAAGTCCTGGTATGATTTATAAGCAAAATTGCAGTATTTGCAACAATGTTATTAATCCACGTAAGCCATGCGGTCACAATGATGGAGAAATATACAATGGTGAATTTAGGGAAAGATTACTTAGTGATATCAGATATGACCATATTGCACTCGTAAATAAACCTGCTAACAAATTTTGTGTTGTTTTTCCAATTAGTGAATTCGATGAAGTAACTAACGGATACAACAAGTCAATGGATATATATGATTATAGTCTTGTTAAAGGGGTTATTTCTTGCTTGACCGATCCTTTCCAAGCATGGGATTATTCTGTCAGGAAAATCGAAAGAGATAGTGACTACTTTGAGAGTATTGGTGTTGGAGAAAACGATTCATGTCCATGCGGGTCTGAAAAAAAATACGTAAATTGTTGTATGAATCTAACTATTACGGGATTGAGGTACGAAGTTTATTTGAATCGATCTTGACATGTAGATATATCTATAAAAATGCAGTTCGATCTGAGATTGGTAGGTTGGGTTGAGCTAAAGCGAACCCAACTAACTAACATATCAATATCCTAGCGATGTTGGGTTGAAGAATAAAACCCAACCTACCATGAAAAGATGTGGCTCGATCGACCACTTATAGTAGCTATTCTTGATAATCACTGAGTAGAATCGGCTCTTTATTGGGAACTCTAACGATAATTTCAATAGTTCCACCCAAAGCATTGACAACAGCTCTCAAAGTATTTAATTCTAGATTTTGACGACGTTCTAACTTAGATATTGCGGGTTGCTGTACCTCCAGCCGCTGCGCTAATTCTGCTTGCGACAAACCAAGCTTCTCCCGTAGATGTCTGAGCGTAGTTTCTTCTAGCCGAATCTGGTTAGCTCTTGCAGCAATCGAAGCTTGTCGCTCAGGCGGTAGTGCATTCAGTTCTTCAGCTAGAGTGGTGTATTTTCGCATCAATTTTCCTACAAAGAATGGAAAATAAAACAAAATGATCA
>NZ_JANNDR010000541.1:0-4877 GCF_031378165.1 Chamaesiphon sp. OTE_75_metabat_556 | reverse complement strand
TAGGCTTTCTTCGGAACTAGCGCATTCAGGTTGAAGTGTCTCTAAGCGGGGAATACTAAGAGCATCATCACATTGTGTTGGGGTTGAACCGAATGAAAGCATTGCCATTTTTCCTAGTTATCGCACTCATCGCCGCGATCGGCTGTGGAATTGTCTACCTAGTCAAGAAGCGTCGCCAGGATCTGGAATTGGTGGCTAGGCAGCTCAAGCTGGACTTTTTCCCAAAAGGGGATGAGAGCATTGCACCGATGGTATCCAACCTGGAGTTTTTTATGTATGGGGAACGTTGCGATGTCAGCAATCTGATGCGCGGACAAGTCAAGCGCAATGGTAAACCAGTCACAGTAGCGATCTTCGATTACAGCTATACCATCTGTAAGCACAGAAGCACTGAATTTAGTTTTAATGAAGATTCGGTATCGATCGAAAGTAATAGTGATACTGAAACTTTTTGTCAGACAGTGTTGGTATTTTATGACGAATCGATCGATTTACCAGGATTTAGCTTGCGTCCCGAACACCTCTGGGATAAGCTCGCAAACTTTGCTGGTTATGAAGATATTAATTTAGATCGCTTTCCAGCTTTTTCTAAAGGCTATCGGCTATTATCGAACCAAGTTGATGACATCCGCGATTTATTTCAACCAAATTTGATTAAGTTCTACGAAAACAACAAGATCTGTACCGAAGCGATCGGTCCATATTTACTAGTCTTTCCGTTTCCACCTAAGCATCAGAGTAGTAGCTTGACGATGGGTGACAAAACTTTTACTAAAAGTCAGTATGTGCAGCCCAAGGACGTTAAGCCATATTTAGATCTTAGTTTGAAGTTATTGAATTTACTAGAAAAGAATATGTCAGCAGTCAGACAATAAGCTTTGTTGATCGAGAAAATGGGAAAAAGCAGATGTTATACATTCAGTAGTAAGTTAACAATAGAGTAAGTGTGGTCAATTATTTAACAAAAATAACACGACGTTCAACTAAAAATCTTAAACTATAAGGCTACTTTAGTTGCCTTCTTTACTATTCATTATTTTACTACAAGAAAGTAAATAAAGCTAAACTCAAAAATAATCGGGACAATATAGATAACCAGTTCTCTCAAAAAAAGATACCAATATTTAAATTGTTGACCGAACGAGTTAATTGATAGAGGATTTTTCCTGTAAATATTAATTTGTCCTTGTAGGTTGTCAATAGGACTAACATTTTCATATCGTCTCAGTATGTTCCCATAACGACTACTAAAATCTTGATAATGTGTCATTCTGTCAGCATTAAATTCAAAGCATCTCATATCCCTTAGTAAGTCATTAAATTCAAGCCCTGATTGATACATTTTATATCCTCGCGCTGCGTAATTATTAGCTCCTATCAAAAGAGATAACATAAGTATCGCTACCGCCAAACTGATAGATGCAAAGTCGATGACGTTCTGGCTATAGCGAAGTGGCATTTTAGTAACAGTGAGCAGTGGAATTACAATTAAGCCTAGCGAGAGAATCGATAGAGTCCACTGAGAAACTAAATTGTGAAAGCTAAGACGATCGCTTGCAGCGTAATAACTCTTCATCACAGTATTTGTATTCTCTTTCAGCTTATCGTAGGCATCGAAAGTATGACTAGCTCCTGAAGACATAGATAAATTATTTGATTAAATTTGTGTTGAAGCTTAGTCAATAGTTGTGGGAGTAACTACATAACCATGTGGAGCTGATGTATAAAACTATCTTTATCTGAAAGCCAAATCTGATTTTACTATAATCGATCGACTTATAGTGTTATCAAGATACGAACATCAACACCTGCTTTTGACAGCATTTAGTAGACTAGCTTATCGATCGCATAGCGTGCCGTAGGCAATCGAGCATCTTATACAGCTTCAATATATTCGCAAATAGTCGTCGGCTCTGGAATCGGTAAGCCTTCTAACTGTAAACCTTCTAAATGAAATGAAATTGCGGCTTGAATCTCGACTGAAATTTCTTCAATAGTTGAACCTGTGGCTACACAGCCAGATAAATCGGGTACATAAGCAGAATAGTTATTCGGCATTTTTTCAATAATTGTCGTGTAAAGCATTAATTTAACTCCTCCGCCATTAAAAGCTAACAGCATATTGTTCTGCGTCGGCGGATTCCGGTTCAAAATAGGGCAAACCATCCCGAATTCTGATCTCCTCGGCACTGAGTTCGACTAGATCGTAACCCCCATCTGTCATCGGATCGAAATCTGGTTCAGTGGCGGCTAGATCCAAAATATTTACCAATTGCCGTAAGAATTGACGCGGTACGATCCCCACATCGCCGCCAAAACCTTGGGTGACTTTATCGGCGAGTAAATCGATAAATTCGGGCGTGACTTTTTTGGTTAATTGTTTGCGATTTTCGGTTGGGTAGATTTCCCGCAATTTGAGCGCGACATCTTTGAGGCGATCGCGATCGAATGGTGTGAGGACTAGTTGCGGTTGGCGGGGATTGGCAAATTTACCCGTTTGAATCAATTTTAAGCGATCGTGTAAAGGCGATAAACCCGCGACACCCCGATTGGTATCGAAAAATTCGGGCGTGCCTGTAAAAATCCAGAATAACCCTGGATAGCGATCGGCTGCGTCGCAGATTTGCCTAATTCCATTCAGAGATTTGGCACGAATATCGGTTTTCATCCGCAACATGGTTTCGGCTTCGTCGATGACGATCACTAAGCCCTTATAGCCCGATGCTTTGGTAATGGCTAAGATGCCCTGAAGGTAGTCCATCGCCTCTTTGGAGCCGATATCGCCCTTGATCCCGGCGATCCGCTTCGAGGATGCGGCGACGTTTTCACTACCGGAGAGCCAGGAGAGGAGCGCGCTGGCTTCGGGGAATTTATTCTGTTGCTTGAGAGTGAAGATCGATCGCAATACCCGCATCATATCTTCGGGAGCTTTGCCACCAGTCAGGGAAGCCAGATCTGATTCGATCCGCTGCTGAACTTTGGTATCGAAATCTTCAGCGTCGGGATTGGCACCACCATCGATCGTCGCATCTTCCATCCGGGCGATCCACCGATCGAGGATAAAGCCTAATGCGCCCCGATCGCAACGATCGGTTGCCAATTCCTGGACGACTTTGCGATAGACATCATCAAAGCGATGGAAATGCAAATCGTTATCCGATACCACCACAAAACTCGTTGCAAAGCCCTGAGCTTGAGCGTCGAGCAGTGCCAACCGTGCCATGAAGGTTTTCCCGCAACCATAGCCACCACGCAGGAATTTGAACACGCCTTCATTATTGCCAGCCAAGTCTAGTTGCCGTTGCATCTCGCCTCTAGATCGATCGATCCCGACAGCAAAAGCTTCTAGTCCCCGCTCTGGGACTACACCCGATCTCAATCTCTCAAATATATGTTCGATATCTCGTTGGCTCAAGTTAGTCATCGGGGGTTATGAATCATAATTTGGATCGTGTGACGATTATATATTACGGCTTGACCCCGATCGTTCGGAATTTAGTCTCTAGATGTTAGCTAAAGCACTAGTTTTGGGAAACATATATCTAAATTGTCCAGTCTTCTAGTATATGAGGTTGTAGATCTAGCTACGAGAACAATCATCGCCTTATTCCCCGATTTCGATCGGATGTCATCGATCTATATCTCCACCCGCCACTAAGTTTAATGTCGTAAACTAGGGGATAGATCGAGAAAATGTCCAAGGCTGACGGTTTGACAAAATTGAATATGCAACGCTGATAAGTAAATCAACATTATTTGTGTGAGGTACGATCATGTTTGAACTTCTAAGCTATAAAAAGTTTCGCGATACTCCGAGTGTCCGCTTCTTTGATATTACCGTTCCTGAATCCAATGTTCGAGATTTGGTAGTCCATCAAGGTCCGGCAATTAGTCCGCCTGATAGTGACGAAGGCTATTGGCAATTTTATCTACATTCGCATCAAGAGGACAATCTCTTGGCGATATCGGGGGGCAGGACATTTTATCTAGTAAACTTTAAGTGGAATTACCCATATCATCTCGTCCGACTCGAAAGCGATCGCGAGATTTTGCGGATTCCGCCTGGTACATTTCATCGTTCTGTTTCTGACATCAATGGTTCGATCGTGATGAATCAAGCTGTACGCGATTTAGATGCTACTGTCGCTAGCGAGTTTCGCGTTTATAATAGCGGCACGATTCCACGCTTATTACGGGTGACGTCTACTTCGGCACCTTTACCCAAGTTACATGGATTCCAATGGTAAAGATGGCAACATATAACAAACATTGAGATGTCGAGTAACTCTGCACTCCGAACTAGTCGATCTCTCAATTCTCTCGAAATGTCTGGAGTTACTTGTTGATGTGCGTCGATCGGATAGAAACTTTTGAGCATTGTTCGATCGAGCCTTGAAAATTAGACATTTACCTTGTAGCTTAAACTCAGTTCGTCACCAGGTAAGCCGCGAATGCCCCAATTATGTTTGGCGGTTTCAAAGATCGTAATTTCTAGATCGAGATTGGAGATCCCAAATTCTTTGTCTAATCGATCAAATAATAACCGAATCAATTGTTTCTTTGCTGCAACCGTTCTCCCTTCAAACATACTCAGTTCGATAATTGTATATCGCTCCGTTCGCTCTCCCGATGGATAATAATAATCATCAGGTTCTAATGGAAAAAAGCGGTGAAAGCGTTTGTCGATCGGATAGTGGAGGGCATCTACGACACAACTGTGAATGATATCTGAAAGTTGCGACTTGATGGGAGTGAGATGCGATCGCAATCCATAGATCTTGACTTGGGACATTTAATCTAGTTGATAGTTGATAGTTGATAGCTGAAAATTCAGTGATTTTCGACAACCAATCTACTTAGAACCGACTGGTGGATTC
>NZ_JANNDR010000519.1:0-9405 GCF_031378165.1 Chamaesiphon sp. OTE_75_metabat_556 | reverse complement strand
GAAGTGACCAGTGAAGAACAAGCGATGCAAGTTCCGTTCGCATCTCGCTACATGAAATGCGACCACGAGAGGCAGGACCTTTGCAAGAACGAACCCACTTTTTGTGTGCACTGCTGGATTGATCGCGATGACATTACCAATCCCATCCTCAGCTTGAATTTTCGCCCCTAGCGCGGCGGCACGTTGGCGCATGACAGGATCTGTAACTGCTCGATCGATCGCATTTGCCAGTCTTTCTACCGTTAATTGCTGACGCGGAATCGGTGCTGTTCCCACCCCCAAATCTGCCACTCGTTGCCCCCAAAATGGTTGGTCGCCAAAGAAGGGAATCACGATTGAGGGTACCCCCGATCTTAACCCTGCCGCTGTCGTTCCGGCACCGCCATGATGCACCACTGCCGCCATCCGAGGGAATAACCACGAATGAGGCACCGAATTTACCATCAGCACATTATCCGGTACGTCAGCTTTACTCAAACCACCCCAACCAGCTTGCAAGATGGCGCGTTGTTGAGTCCGATCGATCGCCTGTAGCACCAGATCAGCGGTTTCTTCTGGCTTGCGACTGCCCATACTACCAAAGCCGATATAGACAGGTGGCGAGCCACTAGCAAGAAATTCCACCAAATCTACAGGTGGAATCCAATCGGTAGCAGCCAAAAACCAATCGCCCACAATCTCTGTATTTCGCCAATCCGCTGGCTGGGGAATGACGGCGGGACTAAAACCATAAACCGTCGGATATCGACGCATCACCGCCGATTTATAAGACCCCCAGAAAGGTGCGGCGGGAAGGTTTAGTACTTGTCGTCTAGAAATCCGATCGGCTGTCCGAAACCCTTGCCACATAAGCTGTTGCACTAGTAGATGCGATAACCAGTTGCAGGTACCGCCAAGTTTGGACACAAACGCGGGAAACAAGATTCCTGGAAACGCTCTTGTCGGTGTAAAGGGAAACAGAAAAGCCGGGAGTAAGGGAATCTGTAATTTCTCAGCCAGCGCAATTGCGACGTTTAAACCACCAAGTCCCACCACAATCAGATCCACTCCCTGACAAGCCGCTAAACCTACTTGTGCCCAATCGATCGCGGCATCTTGGGCGAGTTTGGCGGTATGTTTGTTAATTGCGAGGAAATTACCTTTTTCCAATAGGGCGCGCATTTCTGGCGATTCAATAATCTCTTGGACGTTACCTTTGACTGGATAGAATTCCAAGCCGTGGGTGGTGACTAATCCTTCAAAGTTGACAGAAGCCATCACGCGGACGCGATGCCCTGCGGCTTGTAAGCCCTTCCCTAGTGCAACATAGGGTTGCACGTCGCCTTGAGAGCCGAGCGCGATCGCCAAAATCTGCATCAGTAAATCTCCTAGACTCGATCGAGACAAATGACAATATCGTCAATTTGATATTAACGTCAATTTGGCTTGATCGTCAATTCAGAGCTATGGTTAAATCTGACAGTTATCTTCATCTGGTGATATGCAACCATCGCAACGAGCATCGATCGGGTTAGCAAAACGAGAACGGACTCGATCGAGTCTGATTGCCGCCGCCTATCGAGTATTTGCCCACAAAGAAGCCGATGCCGTGACGATCGACGAAATTATCGCCGAAGCAGCCGTAGCCAGGGGTACGTTTTATAACTATTTCCAGACACGAGAAGAAGTACTCACAGCCGTTGCCGCCGCTCTGAGCGATGAGATGAACCACAGTATTTGGGCGCAGTCTACTGAAATTGAAGATCCTGCCGCACGGATGGCGATGGCAATTCGGCAATTTCTGCATCAAGCGATGCGTGACTCAAATTGGGGCTGGGTGATCGTTCGCTGCGGCTTGGTGGCTGCTCCGTTGAGCGAAACGATAACGATGGGAGTAACGACAGATTTAGAGGCAGGGATTAGAATGGGACGGTTTCAGGTGACAAATCAACAAGCCGCGATCGATCTGATTTTAGGCACCGGATTGATGGCGATGCGAACTATTCTGGGCGGACATCTAGAGACAGATTATCCCGAACAAATCGCCGAACTGATTTTGAAGACGTTAGGGGTTGATAAAAAGGAGGCTCACTCGATCGCTTTTCAAGTTTTGGAATCTTTGACAGCCGATCGTACTTACTGCTACGAGCACAAATTTTAGCGATATCGATTGTTAAGACGAGATGGCATGATTCAAGCATCCACAAAACCCCAGCAAAGAGGCAACTAAACATCGATTTCATCAGTCAATGAGATTAGTTATTAATGCCGATCTATGTTGAGTCAAATCCATCGTTGTGTGAGTATTAGTTATGTGGCGATCGGGATCGCGATCTCTGCTCCCATTGTCAGTTTGTTACCCTTAGCAGCTGCCGCGATCGCTCAAGCCAATGCGCTCCCCATGGCAGTCGCAAATAGTGTCAAACAAGACATCGTCAAGCAATTTAAAGTCCCACTTGCCAGTATCAAAATCCAAAACTTTTCCGCTCAAGTTTGGCCGGATGGCTGTTTGGGATTACCCAAAACTGAGGAAATCTGTACGCAAGCGATCGTCAATGGTTGGCGGGTTGAAGCCACTGATGGTAGCCAACGTTATGTCTATCGCACCAATAATACTGGCAAGAATTTGCGATCGGAAACGTCGCCCCAATCGGTGTTGCCATTACCTGTCGCGCGCAAGCTCCGGCAATTTGCCAATCGCCAATTGGGCATCCCCCTGGCGAAACTCAGCGTCATAGCCATTAATCCCAGCACCTTTGATGGTTGTCTGGGGATTTTCACACCCAATCGAGCTTGTACCAAAATTGCGATTCCTGGCTGGCAAGCGGTACTCACTGATGGGCGGCTCAGTTGGGTTTATCATCTCGATCGCACTGCAAATCGCATCGTCCAAAATACAGCGGCGAGTAGGGCTGTTGCTCCAGTCGCGATTTCGTTCTCGTCTATCGATGCCGCTTTGGAACCAAAAATTTTATTTACGAGTTCGGCTTCGGGCGATCTGACTGGTAGGACGATTACCAATACACTCGCTAGCGATGGCAAAGTTACCCGCTTAATTGTCGCTCCCAATATTCGATCGCGTCCGGTACTATTAAGAACTCTAAATCGATCGCAACTCGATCGATTCAAAGCTTTATTAGTACGTCAAGGCTTTCGGAATTTAAACGGGCTGAATTATCTAACTTCCGCCTCAGTAGCCGATGTACCGACAGTTACATTCCAATCGATAGACAGTCGCACCAGTTATACCAGCATCGAGCAACAGCATGTCCCTAAATCCCTCCAGACCATCATTACCGCCTGGGAGGAGATTGTGAAATAAAGAGCCTATTGACGGGATGCCCAGTAGCCAATCCCTAAACTCAGGCCGACACCCCATAACAACCATGCGGCTGCTAGCAACAGTTCTGCTGGTGTCAGACCATACCAACCTTGAAACCAAGTTAAAGCAACGCCATCCAATGACGAAGCCGTCAATGCCATGATGACCACGGCAGTTAACAGATCGCTACCACTAACTTTACTAACGAAGGCACTGGCGGTGACTAAACACCAAGCGATCGGGATGCTGGCAATAAACCATAACACGAGCCACGGATTATCATTGACAAACAATGATGCTCCTCCCCACCGAATACATAATAAAGCTTCTAACCAAAATACTATCCCTAGCGCAACAAAGAAGATCGGATTGAAAGTTTTGCTCGACTGTGTTGTTTGAGTCATATTTTTCATGCCAATAATTTGTGAATGTTGTTTTTAATTTCGATGACTCGATAAAATTCATTGGAGGGTGTTTAAAAAGTCAAATCTGTTACATCCAAATCCTGGAAAATCCCCCTGTCTTGTCTCGCTGCTTGGTGCGCTAAACCCTCGGCAAAGCCGAGGAGCGCGCATCCGCAAACCGTCGGGGAACACAGCCCAATCCCAAATGTTAGTCCCACATAAAGCAAGACCCACCGCCGCGAAGAGCCTAAGCGTTGTAATTCGATCGAGATCGAGATCGAGATAAAGAAGACACTCGCACTAATCAACAAATCGCTCGCCCACGCAGTCGCAATATTATTCGCAAACGATCGTTGGAAAAATAAGGTAGGAGACATGAGCACGGCGGTATCTTGGAGCAGCCAGAACCAAGGCACGATCGTACCCGCGATCGCCAGAAGCAGATAAAGTGTTTTTAGGGAGTTGAATGAGGGTGTTGTCGAGATATTCGTTGACGTTGACATCATTTGCTAACCTCAATTTTTTGCGTACCATCATCTTGACAAGCAGAGATAATTAAATCAATTACCTATGAGGTAATCGCAGTCATTATTTCTACGAGTTTCGTTATGCAACAACCGCTAATTGCCCGTGCAGATCGATCGGATTCATTCGGTACACTCCTCAAACAATGGCGAGATCGCCGCAATTTCAGTCAGCTCGATCTGGCTATGAGTAGCCAGGTTTCCCAACGTCACATCAGTTTTCTCGAATCGGAACGAGCCAAGCCCAGTCAGGACATGGTGTTGCAATTGGCAAGCGTTTTGGAGATTCCACTCAGACAACAGAATTTGTTATTATCAGCCGCTGGATTTGCCCCGATTCATACCGAGACAGATTTATCGGCTCCAGAAATGACGTCAGTACGCAAAGCGAGTCTCCTACGGAGAGGCTTCTGCGCAGGCAGAGGCTTCGCCAACGCCAACGATCTGATTCTGCATCAACACGAGCCATATCCAGCATTTGCGGTCGATCGATACTGGAATTTGCTGCTAGCTAATCAAGGTGCCACTCGATTACTCGATGCTTTTATCGCGCCAGACAAACTGCATCGCCTCTTTTATCTAGATGGGAAAATTAATCTGATGCGGGTTTTCTTTCATCCCTTGGGGCTGCGTCCGTCGATCGTCAATTGGGAGAGCTGTGCCAACCACTTACTGCAACGACTGCATCGAGAAACGCTCATCGAACGGGAAAGCGATCTTTCCACTGTGTTATTGAAGGAACTAATGAGCTATCCTGATGTCGATCGGATCTGGCGAACCGATCTTCGTACCACCCAACATGCCTTGCTACTTGCCATTCAGCTCCAGCGGGAGGATCTAGAGTTGCAGTTCTTTTCGACGATCGCGACATTGGGCACGCCTTATGACATCACGCTCCAGGAACTGCGGATCGAATGTCTATTTCCCGCAGATGAAACCACCGAGCGCAATTGGCAACAGTACCAAGATTAATACGCAAAACGCAATTTCGGCATTTTGCGTTTTGTATTTTGTGCTTATCCTCTATCCTGCTCAGAGCAATGGTTTTAGCTGGATTAGATCAATTGCATTATCGCGATAATATTTTGTCTTATCGATCGGTAAGCTGAGATAACATACGATTAAACATCGCACTCGATCGCATTGCCTGAACTATCTTCTTCCTGTCAGGATGATAACACCAAGATCGATCGACTCTAGACTTATAGCTTTCCTAATTCGATCGATCCATCTCGATCGGATCGAAAATGTCAAAATAATTTTGAGATCGGCACCCTAAAATCACCTACTCAAAAGTGAAGTTAATACTATTTTAATCCTTCAAGACTTGTTTAATTTCGATTTTAAGCTGGCTGGAGCTAAGTAAACTAAGGCTTTACCAATTTTCTTTGTCGATTGAACTAACAAATCTAGATCTACTAGTTCGTTCAAATATTTTCTAGCGGTATTACTCGTTATACCAAAATCATCACTCGTCTGTTTGGCAGTAAATTCTCGACCTGGCGATCTTACTGCTTCCTTCAATATCTCTAATTGCTCCCGATTTAATTTTTTAGATACTGGACTCTTATTTACCCAATCCATAAACTCGTAAAAATCTTTTTGTTTTTTATCCACATACTCATTCAAAAGTTGAACTGCCTTAATAATGGTTTCAACCTGATTGTAAATAAAATAAGTGATATCAAAATCATCAGTCTCTGTGTAAACAAAAGACTTATCATAATCGCCGCGTTTTTCTTGGATTAGCTTACTAATTGAAACATACTCAAATAGCCAGTAGCCAGATTTAATAATACTCCAATAAAAAATAGCCCTTGCCGTTCTCCCATTGCCATCGCCAAAAGGATGAATGTATCCAATCATGAAATGTAGGATAATTGCCTTGACAATTGGATGAATAAAATTGTTTGGATCTCGATCGCTATGGTCGGCATTAGCAAAATCGCACAAGTGAGTCAGTCTAGATATTAGAGTGTCTGCGGCAGGTGGATAAAAAGGATTCTCATTATATAAGTTTGTAATAATAATATTATCATGCTGTCTCAATTCTCCGGCTACTGCATTATTTTCAATTGCTTGATGCGTAGCGATTTCGTGTAGTTCTAGAATGAACTCGACTGACAAGCCATCATCTTTCTTTTCTAGCACTTTTTCCATCAACAAATAATTATTTAAAATCATCTGCTGAGATTTATCTTTTGGCTGCAAATCTTTTTGCAGCATTTCTTTGGCGATTTCTCTAGTAGTCGAAGCTCCTTCTAATTGAGCAGAGGTTATTGCTTCCTCCATCATCAAGCTTTTGACTAAATATCGATTTTTCTCATCGGTAGATATCAATAATCGATCACTAATTTTACGACCACCACCAGTCATTCGATCGATCGAGTGCAATTTAGCAGACAACGAATTAGGTACACAGTAGCTAAAGTATCGATCTCCTTCAGCTTGCAGTGTTACTAAGTTTTTGACAATGCCCTTCCGAGCAAGCTTGGTAGCTGTCCAGGCGGCTACTTCTTCATCGCCTTTCTCGACGCGCCATTTAAATTCATCCCAATGCAGATACTTTCCTTGAGAATTAGTAATTTGATACTTACCCATCAATGAAAATGTTTCGGGTTTTACCTCTCTTATTAGCTCCAAGAAAGGCTTGGGAACTCTAATCCTAGGCATAAGTAGTCGTTTCTGTTGAGCGGATTATCCTAGTATATCAAATCCTAGAGACAGAAAACGCAATTTCAGCGTTTTGCGTTTTAAGTTTTATGCTTATCCTCTATCCTGCTCAGAGCAATGGTTTTAGCTGGATTAGATCGATTGCATTGTCGCGATAATATTTTGTCCGATCGATCGGTAAGCTGAGATAACACACTATTAAACACCGCACTCGATCGAATTGCCCGAATTGCTTTCTCTCTGTCTGGACGATCATAAACGCAAAGATCGATTGCCACTAAATTTTACAGATTGAAACTAACCCATTCACGTCAAAATCAATTTCTAAGCGAAATCCTTGTAATAAGCTAGTGCCTAAAAGTGGCTTTAATCCAGTAGCTAAAACTGGCACTGCCTTTTCCTCTCCATCCCAAAGAATAGTCGCTATGTGTATCGGCAATAACGACTCGCTATTATCGGCTAAACGGACAGATACACTCGAATATAGTGGCAAATTCATCGCACTAATTGCTTGGGGTGGCAAGGTTAGATAGTCATTAAAGCCAGTATCGACAACAAAATCTATCCCGAAATTAGGTTGCCCTGGTAATAAAAATACGACCTGTATACTCGGTCTTCGATTGACCACTCTACCTTGAATCACTTAGCAACCCGCTCCATTTCTCCGCCAAAAACTACTGCAACATCATAGCCAATCCGGATCGTGAATAATCGAGCTACCGGATTTTTACCTTTTAACTTCATGGCTGTCTCCACACCACTTGGATCGATCCCATATTCACCCGTCTCGGCATCAATAACAATCATCTGACCGATATTTGCTCCATGTTCGACTTCTTGCCGAATACCATTTTCATAAAATTGCTTTGCTCTACCAGCAACTTCTTCCATTGTCCAAAAAATAGCTTGCATAATCGATCCTCATAGTTATGGTGGAAACTATACGTGTATCATAACTTACTCAAAGAATCGATCGCATTGCCTGAATTGCTTTCTCCCCATTGCGAAGATCGTAACCGCCAAGATCGATCGACTCATCGCCTTTGTCGATCGATCCGTCCTCAGTAAAATCCACTACCAAGGATCGTTAACTTACATCAACTTAGCTATCATTCGCCTGTGATCACTCGCAGACGAATGGAGTTTTCACCGCTATCATCGAGGGGCACTTCGACGATTTCGCTAGAGAGACGTTCGACGCAGGCAATCAGCGATCGCAAGTTGGGCGTACTGGCACCTGTATCGACGTACAATCGATCGACTAAACTACCCAACCGTTTCCAAGTTAAATAGAATTTAGTCATGGTTTGCTCCAATTGGGCGGCTTGCTTGAGCACGTCGGCAGCAACTGGCAGACATCCGACCCGCATTGCTTCTTCGAGGGCGGTTGCTAGATCGACTTTAGAATCATTGAGGACTTGTACCTGTGCGCCAGCATCGAGATATTTGGAGAGACTGCGGGCGTTGCTGGTAACGAGCTTGATATTGTCGAGGTCGGGATTGGCAGCAATTTCGTCTCTGATGGCGATCTGATGAGTTTCGGGAAGTTTCTCCATTTCCTTGACCAATGGAGCAATAAAGCGCGGTGGGGTGGCTCCTGCGGCGGCTTGTTCTTTGACTTCATCGGGGATCAGATCGGAACTCATTGCCATCCATTCATCGGAGAGTTGGCGGACTTCGCGGCGGGTGATATGGTCGCCACGTTCGGCGGCATCGGTGACGAGTTGTTGGACTTCAGGCGAGGATTTGGCGGTTTCGACGAAGGCGCGTTTGCTAAAGTTTTTGAGGGCGGAGGGAGAGAGTTCGCCATTTTCGAGCAGGGTGTCGGCACTATTGGCAAGTTCGATCCAGGCGTAGGCTTGACTTTTACTCAGTTCGCGATCTTTGAGCCAGTTGAGAAAACCTTGGCCGCGTCCGTCGCCGCCTTTTTTTTCTTTGTCGCGGACTGCGCGGAGGATGCGCCCACGCCAGATTTCAGTTTGGAGATCGAACCTGTCGCAGACTGTCCAGGCATCATCAACCCGCTGTCTAAAATCGAAGTCGCCTACCGCTTCATCTTCTGGATCGGGTAAATCGAAAGTCAGATCGGCATTAGTTTCTAAGGCCGCTACAAGTTCGAGATCGTTAACAGAGGCGGGTGAAGCAATCATCGATCGTCCTCAAGGTAAATGAAAATAAGCACCAGGTCATGATGACTCTTAACAGGCAAGAGTCGAAAAATTATCATAGCATTAGGAACGCTCGCGGTCGATCGAGATCTGGATACTTTAGTCGTCGCGCCTAAATTAATGTCAGTTCTGGTTAAGGCTCGTACTTAATTGCTTGTAATAAGCCGATCGGCATAATGATGAGAATTTGTTGGTTGCGAGTTTTCCTGGTGTGGACAGAACCCGGATCTGGGGGTTGTCTTGATGCGCTAAACCGTTGGGGAACCCAACGAGCGCGCATCGCTCCGACCCCCAGTCCCCCCGTTGAGGAGCGGGGTGCGTCTTGACCCAAACAC
>NZ_JANNDR010000512.1:0-1673 GCF_031378165.1 Chamaesiphon sp. OTE_75_metabat_556 | reverse complement strand
GGTGAGATCGTGATTTGTTCCCACTGTCAGTGTCGCGCTCGCCAGGGGGAATTGTTGCGGTGGGATGTCTGTCAGTATTGCGCGATCGATTTAGGGATTATCCACGGGACATTCCACAAACTTCCGTCAACATTTATTAATTAAATCTAGCTACATTGATAATTTAAGTTATCTATCTTTTGGTAGATTTAGATACATTTTCGATCCGATCGACCTGGTTTTGACAGTTGAAAATCGTTAATTGCTAACTCGCCGACTCCTTTTTTGACGCGATCCCCAATGGTTTTAGGTAAATTCCCTGTCAGATTGACTGTTAATAAATTTTCTCCGTGTATGTACTGAATACTTTGATAAATGTGTCTATCTATAAACTGAATCTAAAGACAATATAAAATGCAAATTGCCTTGGGGATCGCTATAAGCGAGATGGGATCGCTCGTTGATGCCACTTTCGTCCAAATTACGCCAATTGATAAGGAGTGATAATAGTAGGCATAGAGAGAATTGAATTTGGTGCTCTCGTAAAGGTAAGGCTGATGACGAACCAAAATTGTATTACTTCTGCCTGTCGCTACTGTCGGTTCTATCGACCAGAGGGGCTGCATGGTGGTGCTTGTCAGCAACTTGGCGTATCGGTGCGGAGTGAATGGAAAGCTTGTCAGTTAGGTCTGCCGGCATTTGCCAATGCTTGGGAAAATGCTGAGGAACTAGCTACCGCCAATCGGCAGATGGAAGTTACTTCCTCACAAAGTCAAGTGACTACGACTTTGGACTTAAGTCGGGTGCCGATGGGCATTAATAATTAGTTAATTAATTTTAGTTACCGAGACTTGCGATCGGTTCGATCCCTCGTCCAAAATTGATGTAGATTCTGGCCAATTTTCTCTCAACTAGATCGCCAGTTGGTAATTGCCAATGACAGAACCGATCGCCTCGATTACCTTATTACCAGCCACTGACGCCGTTCGTGAAGGCGCGTGGTTGCAGTCATCTTTACAGGCATGGCTCGATCGAGAATTTATTCCCGAATCGATCAATGCCACGATCGCCCAGCGGGCAGCTCAGATCTATATTCGCCAGCGGATGGAAGGCGAAAATGACCTCGGTTCCCTAGTCATCGCGATCGTTACGGAAATGCAGGCATTTAATTTTCAAGAAAGCTTTTTTGGCGAGTTCGCTGTCGCTAATGCAGTCAGCGATCTGATTTTGGCAAGTTTGGGTATCGATAATCGCTGCTGTGGCGATCGCAGCTAGCAGACTGCACTCGATCGTCTTAGTAGCTATAAGATGCAATACCCCAATTTGAGGATTCGCCTTTGGCGACAATTGAATAAGTGTGATGCCAAAGGAGATGTCAGATCGTCGGTCGAAATAGGGATCGGAAATGCAGGAAAAAAATACCCGATCGCCGTTATCCCCTTCCTACGACTCGATCTCTACCAGCTCGATTTAACGACGCCAGGTAGTAAACCTTGATGCGCCCACTCGCGCAATACGTTACGGGACAAACCAAAATCACGATAGTATCCGCGCGGACGGCCAGTTACCCAACAACGATTGTGCAACCGAGTCGGTGCGCTGTTGCGAGGTAGTTGTTGAATCTTGCGGTGGATTGCAAATCTTGCTTGGGGTGTAGCTGCACTCTTAAACTCTTCTAATAGAGCCGATCTTTT
>NZ_JANNDR010000510.1:0-6167 GCF_031378165.1 Chamaesiphon sp. OTE_75_metabat_556 | reverse complement strand
TAGAAATTTGGTGGCTAAATTACCTAATGGTTGGATCAGAAACTTACCTACTGCTGGTGGTTTGGTAAATCCAGCACTGTCAATCAGGATTAACTTATCAACTGCTTCGGGATATCTGAGCGTGAATTCGATCGCGGCAGCTCCACCCATCGAGACACCAACTAAAATTATCGGTTGTTGGATCTTTGTCTGCCAAAATGCTTGTAAATGTCTACGAATACTCACGGAACTAAATGGACAATCGGGCAATCTTTCGGTAAACCCAAATCCCAATAGATCGATCGCCCAAACTTCTCGATGGGGTGCAATTAGTGGCATAATTCGCCGAAATTCAAAAATCGAACTATCGAAGCCATGCAGAAATACGATCGGGATGCCATCACCACCCTGACGGACATAGCTAGTCGGGATTTGTTGTAAAAGGAGGGATGTGAGAATATTTGTCCGCTGAATTTGATTGGCAAAGTCAATCGATTCTGGCTCGGTTAGTTGGCGAACACTTCTGGGTAAAAAGCTAGGAAACATTAGCGGCTATAAGTTCGATCGATTGTCTAAATTATCCTCGATCGTGGCGATCTATCGATTAGAATATTACCAGTCAAACGTTCAACAGACTCGATCGCTCGGAGCATCCTGACTATGGCTACCGCTAAAACTCTTACCAATTTGGATGGCTCTCCCTCACAGATAGTCATCGAGTCACCCCATAATCTTAAATACTGGACAGTCCAAGATTACCACCGGATGAGCGATCTGGGTATTCTCGATCCCAACCAACGGACTGAATTAATTGCTGGACAAATTGTACTGATGACTGCAAAAGGAACTCCCCATGTACTAACTCTGCGGTTATTAGCCACTGCGCTAGAGAATGCACTTGGAGATCGATCTGCTATTTTTGTCAGCACTCAAGATCCGATTCGACTCGATAACTTCTCCGAGCCAGAGCTAGATCTTGCCATCGTCAAAGGCAGCATTTTAGACTATGACCAAGCTCATCCTGGTGCTGAAGATATCTATCTTGTCATCGAAATCGCCGATTCTACCCTCAAGCAAGATTGTGAGGTAAAAGATAAACTATATGCTCGATCTAATATCGCTGAATACTGGGTCGTAGATATCAAAAATCGCCAAGTTCGGATCTTCCGCGATCCCACACCGACAGGCTATGGCAGCCAATTAATTCTCACGGAAACTCATTCCGTTTCGCCGCTAGCATTTCCTGAGATTACCTTATCGATCAACTCGATCTTACCATCAGTGTGATAGATATTGGTTGAAGGTTCGATCGATACATGTTTAATTGTAACATCGTGGTAGGGGCAATTCATGAATTGCCACACCACAATGTTAGAAGTATTGGAAGTAAAGATATTAGCTTAATTAAAACTAATTGCGCCAGAATAAATCAACCCGCGTTGAACATCGAGGGTAATCACAGTACCGCCGCGAATGCTCTCTGTGGCACCTTTAACCCCCACAATTACCGGAATATCTAACCGTAAGCCTAACACCGCTGCATGGCAGGTTAAGCCCTCATCTTCAACGACGATCGCACTAGCTTTGCGGATCGCGTCTAGATATTCAGCATTGGTCGTTTTGGCAATCAGGATATCGCCTTTATTAAAGTGGGCGACATCTTTGGGCGTGCGGGCGATATGCGCCGCGCCAGTGACCAATCCATGTCCGATGCCGATGCCTTGTCCCAAGACGGCGGTGACGACTTCGACTTTGACGAGATCGGTATAGCCAGCGACCCCTTGAGTACCAGAGGTAATTACGACCAGATCGCCTTCATGGAGCAGATTGCTCGTTCGCGCCATCGCGATCGCCGCTTGGAAGTTATCATTAACGTTAGCTAAATCGAGCAGGAGCATCGGTTGGACGCCCCACACAAGCTGGAGCCGACGCGCGACATCGACATGGGGTGTGACGGCGAGAATCGGCTTAGAGGGGCGGAATTTGGAAACGCTGCGGGCAGTAGCACCGGTTTTGGTAAAGGGGATAATCGCAGCGGCTCCGAGTTGTTCGGCGATATTGCCGACGGCTTCACTAATCGCATTGGGAATCGATCGCTTGTTATCTTCCCAGCGTTTGGAGAGTTTTTCTTTCTCGGTTTCGAGGGCGATTCTGGCCATCGTTTGGACGGCTTCGATCGGATAAATCCCTACAGCCGTCTCATTGGAGAGCATGACGGCATCGGTACCATCCAAAATCGCATTGGCAACGTCAGAAATCTCGGCACGCGTGCCCCGCGGATTGTTGACCATACTATCCAACATCTGGGTGGCTGTAATGATCGGAATCCCCATCCGGTTAGCAGTCGCGATTAATTGTTTCTGGATTCTGGGGACTTGCTCGGCGGGTAGTTCTACGCCCAAATCGCCCCGTGCGACCATTACCCCGTCGCACAACGACAGGATCTCTTCCATTTGCTCGATCGCTTCATGCTTCTCGATTTTGGCGATCACGGGGACTTCTTTCCCCGCATTGGCGATCAGTTCTTTAATTTCGAGGATATCGGCAGGATTGCGGACAAAGCTCAGGGCAACCCAATCGACACCTTGATCGAGTCCAAACATCAGATCAACGCGATCTTTATCAGTCAAAGCTTTAATCGAGAGGTAAACACCAGGGAAATTTACACCCTTGTTGTTAGATAGTGTCCCGCCTACGACGACTTCGCAGTGTAATTCACTCGTACCCGGATCGACACCAGTGACGATCATCTCGACCTTACCATCATCGAGGAGGATCGTCGAACCGACTGGAACTTCTTCGGCGAGGGTATCGTACGTCACCGAACTCATCGCCTGCGTCCCTGGCATGATTTTGCTCGTGAGCGTGAAGGGATCGCCATTTTTGAGGACGATCGAGCCATCCGCAAATTTACCCAAACGAATCTTTGGCCCCTGTAAATCTTGCAAGATCCCGACAGGTTGATTTAGTTCAAAAGATATTTGCCTAATTAAGCGAATATTTGCTAGATGGTCATCATGAGTACCGTGAGAAAAGTTGAGACGGAGAGTGGTCGCTCCGGCTTGAATCAATTGCTTCAGGACTTCGGGGCTACTGGTAGCCGGCCCGATGGTCGCAACAATCTTTGTTCGGCGGAGGGAATCTCGCAATTGCATGAAGTTACAGTCAAAGGATCGAAGGAGCACAGACAAAGCGATCGTCTTGGCAGAGCTGATGCTGGGCACATGAGGATCGGACGCGAATCATTGTGGCTAATTTGGATGGCAGATGCGGACATCACTGGCCGATCGGTCATAGATAACACTGGATGGTAGCACAGAACTGTTGTTAGTTATCCGCGATCGATGGATAAATTCGGAAATATTTCGCGATGTGTGACCAGGGCTACTGTTTCCAAATCTGTAATGAGATTAACAAAACTGCGTAAAGAATTTTAGAACTAGATGTCAGTTTGTAGTAAATATTCGGGATAAATAGTATAAGAGAGAAGCGATCTCTTGTAGTAATATTCATTGAAGTTGAGAAGTAACGATCGGCATTCGAGATCGATTGGCGATCTTGACAGCAATGCGATGCTGACAAAGCACGACACGATCTCAGATCTTGCTGGCGAGCAATTTTCACTGCCACATTTCTGCGCTGGCAAAGTCGATCGCTTTCACACTCCATATCGCAGTTTTCCCACCACGCTTGTCGAACTTTCACCCGCAAAGCCCTCATGACAATCGGCAACCCACCCCATCACCCACCACTAATCCTCATTGTCGATGATGATGAGTTGGTGCGATCGATTCTCTGCGAAAAAGTCATGCATGATGGTTATCAAGTGATGACAGCGCGCAATGGGGAAGAAGCCCTAGTAATTTATCAGCAAATCCACCCTGACTTGGTACTGATGGATGGGGTGATGCCAGAAATGGACGGATTTGAGTGCTGCGAGCAGTTACAACAATTACCTGGTGGCGATTTGACGCCAGTATTGATGATTACCGGACTCGACGATAGCGAATCACTCGATCGCGCCTACGCTGTCGGTGCGGCAGACTATATCACCAAACCCATTCACTGGGCAGTATTGCGCCAACGCGTCAAGCGTGTCCTCAATCAGTCGCATTTACATCGGGAATTAGAAGCCTCAAATCTCGCCCTCCGCCAAAAATCCGAGGAGCTTCAGCAGCAAAATCATCTCCTCGAACAGTCCCGAAAAGCCGCAGAATCGGCTAATAAAGCCAAGAGTGCCTTTCTAGCCGCCATGAGCCATGAAATCCGCACGCCGATGAATGGGGTGATTGGGATGACGGGGTTGTTACTCGATACCGAACTGACTGCCCAACAACATGAATTTGTCAGTACGATTCGCCATAGTGGCGATTCTTTACTGACGCTGATCAATGACATTCTCGACTTTTCCAAAATTGAGTCGGGCAAATTGGAGCTAGATAACCAACCGTTTGATATCCGCGATTGTATCGAGGAAACGCTCGATCTGCTCGCCCCCAAAGCAGCAGAAAAAAATCTCGAACTTGCCTATCTGATTTATAAAAACACACCGAGTTGGTTGTATGGCGATGTCACTCGAATCCGCCAAATTTTAGTCAATTTAGTCGGTAATGGTTTGAAATTCACGGAATCTGGTGAAGTAATTGTCGGCGTAACTGCCAAGCAGATTAAATCGATTGATGAAGATGCAGTGCTGGTACCAGACGAGCCGACTTATGAAGTCAGATTTGTCGTCAAAGATACGGGGATCGGTATTCCCCAAGATAAAATCGATCGCTTATTCAAAGCTTTCAGTCAAGTCGATTCTTCGACGACCCGGAACTATGGCGGCACCGGTTTGGGCTTAATTATTAGCAGACGCCTGACCGAATTGATGAATGGTAAAATGTGGGTCGAGAGCAGCGGCAATGGTGGCTCTAGTTTCTTTTTTACAATTATGGCCAAAGCGGCTCCACCTTCACCGCAAGCATGTTTCAAAGAGCAACATCAGCCCATCCAATTGCAAGGCAAACGCTTATTAATCGTTGAAGATAATGCCACCCATCGCAAAATTTTAGCTCTGCAAGCCCAATCTTGGGGGATGCTGGCTCACCCCACCGAGTCTGGAGCTGACGCCCTCAAATTACTCAATCTACGCGGACATTTCGATCTGGCCATCTTGGATATGCAGATGCCCGAAATGGATGGCTTGACCCTCGCCCAAAAGATTCGCGAGTTTCCAGAATATCATAAATTACCATTGGTAATGCTTAGCTCTTTGAGTATCAGTCGCACAGAAATCGAGGCCGCAAAAGTTGATTTTGCAGCAACTTTAAATAAACCAATTAAGCAATTTCAACTGCAAGATGTCCTCGCTCAAATTTTAGGGAAAGATACCGATCGATCGAGTGCAATCGTAAAGTCCAAATCATCAAATTACGATCGCTATCAAGCGGCTTTCCCCTTGCGGATACTCTTGGCAGAAGATAATCTGGTCAATCAAAAAGTTGCCATTCATATGCTCAAACGGATCGGCTATCAAGCTGATGTGGTCATGAATGGTTTAGAGGCGATCGAGCGACTCCAGCATCATCCCTATGATGTGATTTTGATGGATTTACAAATGCCCAAAATGGATGGCATGGAAGCTACCCGCAGAATTCTGACAGAATTCCCCGAACACCGCTGTCCGACGATTATTGCCATGACCGCAAATGCCTTAGAAGGCGATCGGCAAGAGTGTTTGGCGGCTGGGATGCATGACTATGTGACTAAACCTGTGAAAATCGAACAATTAGCCTATGCGTTGAGTCAGTGTCAGCCGTTGTTATTAGTTTAATTGATAATTGATAATTGATAATTGATAATTGATGGTTGACAGATAAATACTAATTAGGTTTAAGGATTGCTTTGAGATGGTTGAATACTTAGACCAACTGACTGAATACAATTATACTTGTAGAACAAAAAAATAAATGTCTTTTAGCTACGATTATACGATCCAGTTTCGAGATACAGATGCGGCTGGGGTGGGATATTTTGCGAGTATTATATCGATCTGTCATGTTGCTTATGAAGCTTCGCTCATAGAGACAGGGATCGATCTCAAATTGTTTGTTAGTAATCCCGAATTTGCAGTGCCGATAACTCAGGTAGCGGCTGACTTTTTACGGCCATTATATTGTGGCGATCGAGTCACGATCTCACTG
>NZ_JANNDR010000504.1:0-4125 GCF_031378165.1 Chamaesiphon sp. OTE_75_metabat_556 | reverse complement strand
GGCGTTCTGGTTGCCCTTGGGGTAATCCGGCTAGGTGTGCGACTTTAGCGGCGACAAATAGTGTCGCCGAGCTATTTTTACATGCCGCTACACACGCACCGCAACCGATGCACATGGCGTCGGCAAAAGCTGACTCAGCTTGGGCTTTGGCGATCGGGATCGTGTTGGCATCGATCGCATTACCAGTATTGACGGAAATATAACCACCCGCTTGAATAATTCGATCGAATGCCGATCGATCGACCATTAAGTCTTTAATGAGCGGAAAAGCATTCGCCCGCCAGGGTTCGATAACGATCGTGTCGCCATCTCGGTACGATCGCATATACAGTTGGCAAGTAGTACTGCCACGATCGCTCCCGTGGGGACGACCGTTGATATACATCGCACAGGAGCCACAAATCCCTTCGCGACAATCGTGGTCGAAAGCGATCGGTTCGCCACCAGCTAAAATTAGCTGTTGATTGAGCAGATCGATCGTCTCCAGCAAGGACATATCCGGCGACACATCATCAAGCTGGTAAGTAATAAAGTTGCCCTGAGTTCGAGCATCTGGTTGTCGCCAGATTTTGAGGGTGAGTTTCATGTGATGGGAGTGGATAGTGGATGGTGAATAGTGGATAGTTGAGAATTGCTGATGTGAGGTCTGATTTTCTACCCATTCCCAGTCTGAGCATCTCCTTGTACCTGTGGCACAGACATGCCGATATATACTCTGTCGAGCTGTTGACGCAGTATCACTTCTGGTATTACTGTCATACCCCAACTATCCACTATTCACTATTCACTATCCACTATTCACTATTCACTATTCACTACCCCCTACCGATAAGAACGTTGACTCAACTGCGCCAACTCAAATTTTAATGCTTCTGGATGGAATTCCCAATGATGGTCTTGAAGACGCTCCCAGGCGGCAACGTGGGCAGATTCGGTATCGTTGCGTTGGGCTTCGCCGTTAGCGGTTTGGAACTCGGCGCGGAAGTGACAGCCGCAGCTTTCTTGGCGATGGAGGGCATCGACACACATTAGTTCTCCCAGCTCCAGAAAATCGGCTACCCGCTGGGCGTAGTCGAGTTCGGGGTTGAGTTCCTGTACTTTGCCAGGGATTTTGACATCTTGCCAAAATTCGGCTTGGAGGGCTTGAATTTGGTGAATTGCTGATCGCAATCCGGCTGCATTTCTGACCATCCCGCATTCTGCCCAGAGGATTTGTCCCAAACGGCGATGGAAGCTGGCGACAGTTTGGTTGCCTTGAATGTTAATTAGTCGATCGAGTCTGGCTGATACTGTTGCTTCGGCTTGGGCGAATTCGGGACTATCGATCGAAGGTGGTGTTTTGCCTACATCAGCGGCTAAATAGTTGCTAATCGTGGCTGGAATCACGAAATATCCATCCGCTAAACCCTGCATTAATGCGGAGGCACCGAGGCGATTGGCACCATGTTCGCTGAAATTAGCTTCGCCCAAGCAATACAGCCCCGGAATCGTCGTCATTAATTCATAATCCACCCACAAACCACCCATCGTGTAATGCACGGCGGGATAAATCCGCATCGGCACGGTATAAGGGTCTTCGCCAGTAATTTGGGCATACATGGCAAACAGATTGCCATACTTATTGGCAATCGTTTCCCGACCAGATTGCCGTAGTGTGTCAGCAAAATCGAGGTATACGGCTCGCTTGGAGCTGCCGACCCCATAACCGTCGTCGCAGACCTCTTTGACCGCTCTAGAGGCGATGTCGCGGGGGACGAGGTTGCCATAGGCGGGATAGCGTCGCTCCAAAAAGTAGTCGCGATCGGATTCGGGAATCTCCGCCGCCGGACGCGGATCTCCGGCGGTTTTGGGTACCCAGATCCGTCCATCATTCCGCAAACTTTCCGACATCAGGGTGAGTTTTGACTGATACTCGCCCGCGACGGGAATACAGGTGGGATGGATCTGGGTAAAGCTGGGATTGGCAAATAACGCGCCCTGCTGGTGGGCTTTCCAAGTGGCACTGACATTACTACCGATCGCATTAGTCGAGAGATAAAAGACGTTACTATAACCGCCAGAACAGAGCAGGACGGCATGACCACTATGCCGCTCTAGTTCGCCCGTTACTAAATTCCGCGCAATGATCCCTCGCGCTTTGCCTTCAACTAGCACGATGTCGAGCAGCTCATGGCGAGTATACATGGTAATGTTGCCCAGCGCGACTTGGCGTTCGAGGGCTTGATAGGCACCGAGTAAAAGTTGTTGTCCCGTCTGTCCGGCGGCATAGAAGGTACGTTGGACTTGGGTACCGCCGAAGGAGCGATTGCTGAGCATTCCGCCGTATTCCCGCGCAAAGGGGACACCTTGAGCGACGCAATGGTCGATAATTTTGGTACTAATCGCAGCGAGTCGATAGACATTGGCTTCGCGCGATCGATAGTCGCCGCCTTTAATCGTGTCCGTAAACAGCCGCCGAACGGAATCGCCATCATTTTGATAGTTTTTGGCGGCGTTAATCCCGCCCTGAGCGGCAATACTATGGGCGCGACGCGGCGAATCTTGGAAACAAAAGGCTTTGACTCGATAACCCTGTTCCGCCAGCGTTGCGGCTGCTGATGCGCCAGCCAATCCGGTACCGATGACGATGATTTCTAGCTGGCGTTTGTTGCTGGGACTAATCAGCCGCGCTGTTGCTTGATAAGTTGACCACTGCTCGGCAAGAGGCACTGGGGGAATTTTGGGGTCGAGCATGGGGACGGGACTGGGGGACAAGGAGACGAGGGAACTTGAGAATAGAAGACTACAAGCTTCACTATTCACTATTCACTAAGACTTCAGGAAGATGACGATCGCCATGGCAGCTAATCCTAATGGTAATCCGATCGCGGCACTGATGCCGATCGCACTGAGCAGTTGGCGCGATCGATCGGTCAAACCGAGGGTGATAGTGGCACTACGCCAGCCATGCCAGAGATGAGCGGCGACAGCCAGACAACCGAGGAGATAGATGGCTAATACCCACCATTGACTCATGGTCGATCGCATTAGTTGGGATAAATTTTCAGATCTAGTGCCGAGGAGATTGGGCAGCCAAAATTGATACAGATGAAGGACTAAGAACGCCAAGATGAACGCACCAAGCCACCCCATCGATCGCGCTGGCTCGATTGCCAAACCCGAACTGACCGCATAGGGCGTACTCCGTTTCGATCGATTATCCAGCGTCAGAGCCACACCCTGCCCGATATGCACCAGAAAACCAGCTAATACCAAAATTTCCAGCAGGTGCAACCCCCAATTTTGGCGAAATAGATCGGCGGTGCGATCGAATAACAACCCACCCTCATCGAGCAACAGAGTCGCATTGAGCGCGAGATGAACGCCCAAAAAGGCCATTAAAAACAGTCCTGTCGCTGCCATGATGACCTTGCGACCGATCGAAGATGTGTAAAAGTTAGATTGCATGTTGGGAGCGGAAACCAGGAAAATGGAGGACTGGGGCTAGTTGCTCACTAGCAAAACTCGAACGTACTTCAACAGATTTACTATCCACTATCCACTATTCACTCCTACGGAGCAAGCTTGGGCGCACGCGAAGTATCTTGCTGCAATGCTTGAAAGATCGCAGCTGAATCTGCTGCACCGAATAAATTGAGGCGTAAACTCCCATCCAGTGGTACAGCAACTCGAAACAATCTCTGCCAGCTATCGTCAGCTAGAACATCAGCTTTGAGAGCGACGATTCGGTCAGAACTAGAGGAAAACTACTCATGCAATTTAAGTCAATCGCTGGTTCGATCTTGGCAACACTCGTCACCCTCGGTGCGATTCAAGCCACTCCTGTCTCAGCACAGCTAGTCCCCGAACCGTGGGTCACAGTCGGTACTAGAGATGGTAGCGTCAGCTATGGGGCTGGGGTCAAAGTTTTCGATATTGGTGCAGAAATTGCCACTGTTAACGGCAAAACTGGCGTCGATGCGCTCAAGTTTTTTAGCTTGCCAGCCGTCTCTCCGTTTGTGGGATTGGGGGTTTATGGCGGCGACGTTGCTTACTCTGGCGGCGTTCAGTTTAGTCCTGGTGGTAATACCTTTTTTGGCGTCGGTTATCACTCCATTCGTGGTGTCAATGGTCAAGTTGGGATTA
>NZ_JANNDR010000325.1:0-1523 GCF_031378165.1 Chamaesiphon sp. OTE_75_metabat_556 | reverse complement strand
GGGATGGAATCGTTGTCCGGGCTATCGGCTGAAAGCTGGATGGGATTACCATTTTCTAGGTGTGGACGATCGCGATCCAAGGCGATCCGATCTTCGCGCATTCCTGTCATCGCGGGGGCGGCTTCGCCCGGTACGGTTTTGTTGACGAGGGGATAGACGGTAAAGCCTTGCTGGCTATAGGGGCGTCGATCGCCTTCGGTACGGAGGTATAGTTTGACCGCTAAGGGCGTTTTCGGTTCTTCGGCTTGCAGGGCACGTTCTAGCACGCTAAAGGTATCGGGAATATCGACGGACACTTCAGCCGGGTGTTGGGCGAGTACCCACAGGGTATCGTCTTTGTATAGGCACTGCACCCGGAATGGAATAATCCGCCCTAAGTGAGCGTGAAGAGAGTTTTGCAGAAAACACTCTAAAATTTTGAGGTCATCCAGGCGCGTAGCTGATTGCATATATTAACCGAAAGTTATCGGCGGAAATTCAATATAGTTGAAACCAAACTAGTAGGTATAGATATATAGATACTTATCGGGTCGCGACCAGATGAGACGTAGAGTTTCAGCCAATCGCCCTTAACTAGCGGTTCAGTTGATAATTGTTACATGATATCTCAAAATCTTACCAAATCGATCGGACGATCGCGATTTGAGTGCAAACATACCGAAAAAAATTCATGGCGATCGCAATTTGGATAAATCGCTTGCCATGAATTTTAATCGTATTAGGGTCAAGCCTGACTGAACAGCATTAACCGTTCAGTGAGTTTTGCTCGATCGCGTCTATTTGAGGGCGACTTTACCGCCAGCTTCTTCAAGCTGTTTCTTGGCATCGTCAGCGGCTGCTTGGGGTACGCCAGTGAGGACGTCTTTAGGAGTGGATTCAACGAGGTCTTTAGCTTCTTTCAAGCCCAAGCCAGTGATCGCGCGGACGACTTTGAGGACGGCAATTTTCTTGCTCTCATCAGCCAATCCTTCGAGAACGACGTTGAATTCAGTTTTGACTTCAGCTTCTTCGGCAGGAGCGGCAACGCCAGCAGCCATCGCTACGCCGACGGGTGCAGCAGCACTGACGCCAAAAGCTTCTTCGATTTGCTTGACTAGTTCAGCCGCTTCGAGCAAGCTGAGGGTTTTTAACTGTTCTAAAATGGTATCGGTTGCAGCAGACATGTGGAGATTCCTAAAATGTATGGGTGAAAATTGTGACTAAGTTGGGAGTTTCGCGCTCTAACCTTTGTCAACGTGCGCTTGGAGACTCCGAGCGATCGAAGCCGGTACTTCTTTAACACCGATCGCGATTTTCGCGGTGACGGAGTTGAGGGCACCAGCAATTTGCGCCATGAGTTGTTCTTTGGATGGTAAGTCGCCGATCGCTTTAACATCAGCACCGGTGAGGACTTTACCTTCCATCACGCCACCGTGGAGTTCGGTTTTCTTGGTCGCTTTTTGGAAGTCATGGTAAGCCTTGATCGAGCCACCAATGTCATCTTTGAGCAATAAGAACGCCGAAGAACCCTGGAGTAGTGGCTC
>NZ_JANNDR010000432.1:0-1788 GCF_031378165.1 Chamaesiphon sp. OTE_75_metabat_556 | reverse complement strand
CGTTTGGAAACACACAGTAGGTATTGCGTGTTTCTCGCAGGATTCGGGTTGAAGCACCAGGACTCAATGGCTCGTCATAGATAGGGATGGGAATCTGTCCGTTGAAATACAGCAGGACGAGTCCTTGAATTAGCACAGCAGCGACGATCGCCAGCGCAATATTTCGGGGTGTCAACCGTTCTTTGAGTTCTCGAAATATTTGGGGGTTGGTATCACCCACTCGATCGATTAATTTATCTAACACTATCGTTATTTACCTCACTAGTGGTTGTTTAAATTCTCTCAAACTAGTTGCGGGTCGGGATCGCCCACTCATCGATTATTTCGATCGACACCATCCTCATCTCAACTAAATCATTAATTATCAATTATCAATTATTAATTAATCTATGAGGCTTGTTGATGCCCTAATTTCAAGAAAATAGTTTCTAAGTCTTCTTGAATACATTGGAAATTGGTAATCGGGATATGGTTGTGAATTAGCGATCTCAATAAGTCGGCGGCATCCTCTTCAGTTCCCAAAAATCCGACCCTAAGACCATTAGTACCAGTTAATACTTCCATCTCTGTCACCAAGGAATTAGCTTTAAGTTCTTGTTTGAGCGCTGCTAAATCTCCGAGCGTACCGATCGTAATTTGTTGACTACTCAACCGTTGATAGAGATCTTCGAGCCGACAGCTTTCGACCAAAAATCCCAACTCCATAATTCCTACAGATGTACAAAGTTCGGCTAAGTCACTCAAGACATGGGATGAGATCAAAATCGTCATTCCTGCTTCTTGGAGTGTCTTAATAATTTGTCGAAACTGCATCCGGGCGATCGGATCTAATCCCGATACTGGCTCATCTAATAGTAGTAAAATCGGCTCGTGAATAATCGTCCGCGCCAGACTCAATCGCTGCTTCATCCCCCGCGATAACGTGGCAATCTTACTATTGCGCTTGGTACTTAGTTGGACTAATTCCAGCACATCATATAACCGTCGCTGACGCCGTTCGGTAGTGAGCTTATAGAGTCGCGCAAAATAGTCGAGATAGTCCCAGACTGTCAGATCGTCATATAGGGGAAAGTCATCGGGGAGATATCCCAATAACCGTTTGAGATTGGTATTACTGCGATCGCGTAATAGTCGTTCGCCATTAATATAGATCTCGCCTTGAGTTGGCTCCTCAGCGGTGGCTAGCATCCGCATCAGGGTGGTCTTACCAGCACCATTAGGGCCGATGAGTCCATAGACTTCCCCGGCGGCTATCGCCAAATCTACCCCGTTTACCGCCAGATGACGATCGAATTGTTTAGTTAAATTTTCTGTCTGAATTGCTAATTCTATGCCCATTACTCGCTCACCACTATCGTGTCGATTCGATCGGCGGATTTGAAGAGAGTCGATAACTCAATCTTCGTATTCCATCAATTATAAATACAATGTCGAAATTGGTGATTTCGGAAAGGTGGATTGGCTAGAAGTTGTCAAAAATGATGTTGATGGGTTTTATCCCGATTTACAACATGGGCAACAATGCCAAATTTAGAACTTTTGTCCTGACTGGATTGCCGCGATAATTTCGAGATTGGCGGCGGGGAACTGGTACTGATGGAGATCTTCAACGTTTACCCAGCGAACTTCATCGGACTCGATCGGCTGGGGAATACCACTGATATGCTGACAATGATGGGCGATCAGGGTAATCTGGAATTTGGGATAAGCGTGATCGATCGAGATCAGATGCTCCCCGACGTTAATTTCGATCGCCAATTCTTCCCGAATCTCGCGCACGATGCACTC
>NZ_JANNDR010000426.1:0-9619 GCF_031378165.1 Chamaesiphon sp. OTE_75_metabat_556 | reverse complement strand
AGATAGATGCTCATCGTCAAAGCGATCGAGCCAATTACCCAACACCAAACTTTAGTAAGTTCGTAGCGCGGGCGCGATAGTTCTTTTTCTAATGCACGAACTAATATGTGTTCCTCTCCAGCTAGTTCTCGGACTCGATCGAGTAGTTCAGAAGAATTATAATAGTGGGAAGCAATTTGAACACTTCTACCATCTGCTGCCTTAATAGATAAATATCTAGTTCCAAATAAATTATATTGTTTTAGCAAGGTAATTTCTTGCCACTCTATACACTTACGACGAAGCATGAGATCGACAGCCGAGATATTTTCTGAAGTCGTTACAATATCAGATTCTTTGACTAGAAACCATATTGCGAGAAGCTCTACTGCCAATAACCCTAATAAAAAGCCAATGAATGTTAGAATAGCCTCACTGATAGATTTAAAGCTAATAACAGCAAATATTCCAAAAATAAAAGCACCTAAAACAGTAACTGCTAGAGCATAAGAAAGATTGGGAAGAAGTAATAGCTTGAATCGATACTCGATCGAATCTTGTTGAGGCTTTTCTGGAGAGATTATTTTTTTGCGCCGCATCAGAGGATCGATCGAGAGATTACCCCGTTAGTATGCCCAGAATGCATTCTAAAGATGTCAATTGTGTTGAAACCGACTGTTGATGAGATTTCAAGACATCAAGGTAGATTCTGTCATCGAAATTTGGGGTAGGGGCAATTCATGAATTGCCCCTACCCCAGATTTCGATGGTAATTCGTGCCGCAAGTCAGCAATGCCTCACACAGACATGAGCTAAGAGTGGAGGAACTCCATAATGTCTCCTTCTTGGACTAAATATTCCTTCCCTTCACTGCGCAGTACGCCCTTATCCTTGGCAGCTTGCATCGAGCCAGTTGCAACCATATCGGCATAGGAAATCGTTTTTGCCCGAATGAAACCCTTCTCGAAGTCAGAGTGAATCACACCTGCTGCTTGAGGTGCGAACATCCCCGCTTTAATCGTCCAGGCGCGGGTTTCTTTCGGCCCGGTGGTAAAGTAGGTGCGAAGTCCGAGCAGGTGGTAAGTAGCGCGAATCAGGGACTTCAAACCGCCTTCAGTCACGCCTAATGATTCGAGGAATTCGGCTTTTTCCTCGGCTGGTAGTTCCAGCAGTTCGGCTTCTACTTGCGCGGAAACGATCGTTACCTGTGCGTCTTCCTTGGCTGCAAATGCTCGCACCTGTTCGACGAAAGCATTTCCCGTCGCTAAGTCTTCTTCCGATACATTCGCCGCATAAATCATCGGCTTGCGGGTGAGCAAACCCAAACCTTTGATACTTTCGCTCTCTTCATCGCTAAGTTCGACTTGGCGAGCTGGTTTCCCTGCGTTTAAATCGACTAGCAGTTTCTCTAAAGCTACGACTTCGATTTGCGCTTCCTTACTCGTTCTGGCTGTCTTGCGCGCCCGATCGATCCGTTTCTCGATTTGGTCGATGTCGGCTAAAATCAGTTCGAGATTGATGACTTCAATATCCTGCTGGGGATCGACAACGCCAGACACATGGATGATGTCATCATCTTCAAAGCAGCGGACGACTTGGACGAGGGTATCGACTTCGCGAATATGAGAGAGAAATTTACTGCCCAAACCTTCGCCCTGACTAGCTCCTTTAACTAATCCGGCGATATCGACGAATTCTACCCGCGTGGGGACGATGCTCTCGGAATTAACCATGTTGGCGAGGACTTGCAGCCGTTCGTCGGGAACGGAGACGCTACCCACATTCGGCTCAATCGTGCAAAATGGATAGTTAGCAGCCTCAGCTTTGGCATTGGCAACTAGGGCATTAAATAATGTCGATTTGCCCACATTCGGTAGTCCAACGATTCCAGCTCTTAGCATTTTAGTCTCAAGTGATGACAACTTCCACGACTCGATTATACGCGATCGCTGGTCACAGGGGGAGAGGAGAAGATGGGGGGACTGGGAGTGTAAAAAATAGATGATCGATCGTCAAGCACTGATGAATCTGGAGAAAATGTCGGGATTATCACTGCTGCTCAAAAAGATTAATGAGTACAGTATCGATTGCCTACGGCACGCTCCGCGAACGATTGGTGCGGTTGCAAGTTCAGGGTGGCGGTTTTCGAGTTAATGATGCCAACTTTCCCGCATCATATCAGGCTTTGAGCGAAGCAGCGGAAATTTTGGATGTCAGTCCCGTTCCCAAATTATATTTACATCGCGGCACGGGACATATTGCTTCATACGCGACTCGATAGTTCGATCCTGACAGCTTGAGCAATCTCGACAGAGTTACCAAAATTGTCAGCTTTATGAACTACCAGAGTCCTTGGGGCGTGATGCGAGCAGCAGAGTTGCTCGCATGGGTAGATTCGGGATCGTACACCCAGTGGCTGGAATTTTCGATCTAGACGATCGTCGGTCACTCCGGTAGCGATCGCCAGATAGATTTAGGATAATAGATGACAGGCATTTGTAGAGTCAGCCAAAAGATGCCAAATGCTTCGATCTTCGCTTTCATACCACCCTTTTTATGTCCCAGCAGTTTCAACCTTGCATCACCGACGATGGTTCTTATACCTTTTTCTCGGAGCAGTTTGGGCAGACTTTTCATAGTAAATTTGGGGCGAAGGAAGAGTCTATTTTTAAATATGCTATTCCAACTCTATTAGCCGAGAAAGCCAGTCGCGGTCATTTGCGGATCTTAGATATTTGTTATGGACTGGGATACAATAGTGCCGCTGCCCTGGCGACGATTTGGCGATCGCATCCTGACTGTACAGTGGAAATTATCGCCCTAGAACTCGATCGATCCGTACCAATTTCGGCAATCGAACATCATTTATTAAATGATTGGGAAGAGCCAATTCCGCAATTATTAACTCGATTAGTAAATGCAGAAGTAGTTGAGAGCGAACGATTAAAAGCACAATTAATTCTGGGCGATGCGCGTCAAACGATCGGGCAAGTAATCGCACGAAAATTTACAGCCGATGCGATTTTTCTCGATCCGTTTTCGCCAACTGCTTGTCCGCAACTATGGACCATCGAATTTATCGATCGAGTGGCTAAATGTTGTGCTGCCGATGGGATAATTGCCACATATTCATGTGCTGCTGCCATACGTACTGCTTTGATTGCAGCGGGATTATGCGTCGGTGATACTAGTCCTGTTGGCAGAAAGTCACCTGGCACGATTGCGAGTTTTACCTCATCACAATTGACACCATTATCACCACAAGAACTCGAACATTTACAAACCCGTGCGGCCATTCCCTATCGCGATCCTAGTTGGTCGGATTCGATGGCCAAAATTATCATTCGTCGCGAACTGGAACAAGATGAATGTGGATTAGAAACTACATCACAATGGAAGAAGCGATGGCGCAATCGATAAGTACCGATCGCACAATCGATAAGTACCGATCGCTAATAAGATCCTTCTCGCAATAAAACCACCTTAATTGTTTCGAGTAATATTTTCAAATCTAGTGCTAACGACCAGTGGAGAATATAAATCATATCCCAGTAGAAAATTTCCTCGGAATCAGTACTCGCACGGCCTTTGACTTGCCACAGTCCGGTAACACCAGGTAAAACTTCGTAGCGTAAAAATCTGTCACGGGCAAATTGTTCGCTATTTTGGATTGACAATTCATAATCTCGAACGGCCAGCGGACGTGGCCCAACTAGACTCATTTGTCCTTGCAAAACATTGATCAATTGGGGTAATTCATCTAGGCTATATTTTCGCAAAAATCTACCGACTTTGGTAATTCGAGGATCTGCTTTGATTTTAAATAAGACACCACCTTTAACTTCATTTTGAGCTTCTAGCTCCTTTTGGAGTTCGCTAGCATTTTCTACCATCGTTCGGAACTTCCAAACTTTAAAACGATGGCCTTTTAAACCAACCCGATCCTGTTTGTAGAAAATCGAGCCACGGGATGTTTTTTTGATGACGATGGCGATCGCGAGCAATAATGGCGATAGCACAATTAGCAGTAGAGACGAGGCGATCGTATCGAATAACCGTTTGAGCCAAAAACTAATCCCAAAGATTGGCAAGGATTTAAACCGCACAGTGGGAACCTCTTCAATCATCTTGGTTTCAGCAGATCGCTGCGGTAATTGGAGATCTGTCGGTACCATCCGCAGATGCACACCAGCAGCTTTGAGATTCCAGAAGAAAATGATTTGATTGTCGATCGGTTGCTGAGAGCAGATAAAAACCTCGCTGACTTTGCGCGATCGAATCCGAGTAACAATCGGTTCTAATTGGGTCTGGATATCCCAAACAGATAAATCGATCGTACTATCAACTCGAAATTGTTGAGAGCGATCGAGCAAATTCCGCACTTTTTCGATATCTGCCGGGTATCCCATCAGCACGATTGCTTGTTGGAAAATGGGGTAATGCTTGCGCAGTTGGATATTCAGGATGTCGAATAAAAATCTTGCCAAGCCGATAAATGTAAAGTTAAGCAGCCAAGCAATGATAAATACTAGGCGCGATACCCACCAGACTCCAGGTTGGTTGAAAAAAGCCGCAATCAAAATGACAACTTGTGCCAGCGTCAGGGCTTTGAATAATTTGGCAAATCGATGTAACTTATCATCAGTCCCATAAAATCCCGAAGCAGCCAGCGTGCCGATCGTAATTGCCAGAATCGGGGCAATCGGATGCACAGTATACGAGCCGGAGGTCACGATTCCGATTCGATCGGCGATCGTCCATGATGCACATAGCATTAAGGTATCTAAGATGAGCAAGACGATCGAGCGAAGAACCACAAGTGGCGTTCGCCACCGCATCGATAGATTCATGGCTCTGATATCCTCTGTTTGCCATGAACTGCCTGTCGTAGGGTTGGTTTTTTTGAGATCGGTCATACGATCACTCCGAAAGTTAGATTGAATAAGCTTGAAGACAACCAGCCAAAAGTTGTACTCACAAGATCACGACCGACAAGCCGCACTTGATTTTTTGTAACATGCCCTGTTTATCATCGCGAAAAACTAGAAACAATGTCAATAATCATTTGGCTGAATCTATAAATAAACAATCGATTGATTGGCACTGAAAAATTGCTAGGTAGCAGTACAAGTTATAAGGACGTGTCCGTGCAATGGTTTTGATAACAAAATTGTAGTTAGCTTGCATCTTTAAAATACCCAGGAAAAATATTTTACAAATAAAATAGTATATTTTGATACAGTCTCAACAGTCACGTGTATTTCTGGCCAGTTGCGACTTCCAGCATTTTGTGGCAGCTAGAAGATTTTAGCAAAATAGCATTCACCAAGTTCAAAACATTCGATCTGTCGAAACGAAAGTGTTTTATGTTTGAGTTGCTTTTTGAATTTACGTATTTTAGCTTATTGCTGACCTGTGATTATGTCTGTTAATATAAATACACAGGCAAACTGTAACATACTGCGTAACTTATCGTTAATAGTTAGCAATATTCTTACTTGTTGGCCGAAATTACTATATAACTTATTTGTTGATTTCCGGAGTGGGCTTCGACGGTCTTTTGCGATCTCAGTCTCTCCAGCGTAATCTTCCCATTTTGTTTTTTACTTAACTGATACGGGAGATCGAAGTGCGGAAAAGGTGTGCCCAAAATCGAAAGCGTACGAAGCGACGATCAATCTATTGTCCGATTCATGGATGTTACATAGACAGTACTAGTAAAAAATACCCATTATTTGCCGATCAAGCCGAGCAACTGCAACAACGAGGAATGCCGCGTCCAAATGCCTTACGATTGTTGTCAGTACGGATGGCAGTTCCGATTGAAGGGGAATGGATCGAGGCATTTTGGTGTGAGGAGTGCCAGCAAGCCAAGTGGTATCACGTCAGCAAGGGTGAAAACCGGACTTTTCAAGTAAAGATCGCGCCACGAGACCTCTGGCAGTACGCTAGCGGAGCCGTAGATCCTAACGGCAATCCCTCTGTTGGTGAGTTTACACGCAGAAACTCAAGAATGTTAGGTTGCAATATCACTAAGGATTTTCAGTTTATAGTGTAACTCACTGCAGTATGTATTGCTATCTTTAGCGATCAGCTCAGCATAGAGTCTTACATAAATATTACCAAAACACATCAGGACAAATTCTCAGTCGCTGTGTGGAGTGCGATAATTAGTTGTGACTTCAATCTACCATTTGATAGTGACAAACTATACATAAACCGATACACTTAAAATCCGGTATGTCAGAATTGAATATCTTTCCGAGCAAGGACGCTCGGAGAAAAACTTTAGAAGGGAGATACTAGCAAATGATAAAATATCTCTCAAAATTTTTGTTTGTGATATCAGCCAAGAAAATCGAGCTAGTATCACTCATATTCCTGTTTGTGATTATTTCTCTATTAGATGCAATTGGGATCGGTTTGATTGGCCCATTTATTGGTTTAGCTGTCAAGCCAGAAACAATCCAAAACAATGCCTGGCTTGCCGATGCTTATCGATACTTGGGGGCGAAAGACATCAAGCAATTTATTGCGTTATTAGGGCTATTCGTGGTTGTCCTATTTTGCTTTAAATCATTTCTGTATTATCAAATTCAGCACTATGTACTTAGGTTTTGCTATACGCAACAAATCTGGCTCCGCCGGAGGCTGCTACGTACTTACCTGTCACTTCCTTATACATTTTATTTAAAGACTAATTCTGCACATATAATTCAAACTATCGGTGAAGAATCAGCAAAGTTTACATATTCAATTGCCGTACCACTATTGAACTCAATTGCCAACGTATTTGTTTTAATAGTGATTCTACTGTTGATGATGAAAACAGATTTACTGGCAACAGTAAGTATTCTGGGTTTGCTTTTAATGACAATTTTACCATTTCATTATTTTAGACACAACGTTGCTCGTTGGGGGCAAGAAGCACTAGAGGCAAACACTGAAACAATCCGAGTTGTCAATCATGCTATCGGTGGTTTGAAAGTGACTAAGTTAATTGGCTGCGAAAGTTATTTTGAAAATCAGCTTGCTGCCCAAGCTACTAAATATGCTAGAGCCGCAAGTCTATTTCATTCCTTTCAGCAACTACCACGGATTATTATTGAAGCGCTGCTAATAACATTTGTAGTGGGTTTTGTTTCCATATCACTGATCCTGGTCGAACGTTCTGATAGCCTAGTTTCAGTTTTAGGTATTTTTGCGATCGCCTCAGTGCGAATCCTCCCATCAGCAAGTCAACTCTTGACTTGTATGGGAGTGCTCCGCAATAATTCACCAACCCTGGATCGCCTCTATCTCGATTTGAAGGAATTGGAAAAACCATCAGCCGTGAAAAATTTAGTCATGTCTGATGATCGAAATCCACCGATTTCAGCGCGAAACCCTGCCGCGAGTGGGAGATTAACCCAAACAAAACCTCAATCCTTAGAGCGTAAAATTACAATCGATCGCATTAACTATTGCTACCCTCAAGCCGAGCGGCATTCTCTGACTGAAGCTAGCCTGACAATTCGCAAGGGTGAATCGATTGCTTTAATTGGTAAGTCTGGAGCCGGAAAAACAACTCTAGTAGACGTTTTCTTGGGATTATTAATCCCGCAATCGGGAGATATTCAGGTAGACGGGGTATCAATCTACAAAGATCTGCGAGCTTGGCAAAATTTAATTGGCTACATTCCCCAATCGGTGTTTCTCATGGATGATACGCTCGATCGAAATATTGCTTTTGGGGTAGCAGATAGTCAAATAGATCGTCAAAAATTAGCCAGCGCGATCCAACTAGCACAACTTTCCGATCTGGTATCAGAATTACCAGATGGTGGGGATACTTTTGTGGGCGAAAACGGCGTGCGACTCTCTGGCGGACAGCGGCAGCGGATTGGTATTGCCCGAGCACTTTACCATGATCGCGAAATTTTAGTGTTAGACGAGGCAACTTCCGCTTTGGATAATGAAACAGAAAGTTTGATTAGCGAAGCATTACGCGAAATAGGCAACACCAAAACGACGATTACGATCGCCCATCGGTTAACAACTGTCGCGCATTGCGATCGGATCTATGAAATGAGCAATGGCCAAATTGTCCGCTCTGGCAGTTATCAAGAAATTGTTATGGCTGGAAAAGATCGTGGCTAGCAATCGGGACTTCAAATTAGACTTGAGACTCGTAATAACTAATACACTAGCTACAGTGACCTATGCTAATTGATGCCCGTTCGCTCCCTGCTGATGAAGTTATTGAAACGCAAGTTTGTATTATTGGGGCTGGACCCGCTGGGATTACTCTAGCCCGCGAATTTGCCGATCGAGATTTTCAGGTGTGCTTGCTCGATAGTGGCGGGTTTGAATTCGATCCAGAGGTGCAATCGCTCAGCGATGGCGATGTCATCGGCGATCCTTATCCAGAGATCGGCACCACTCGTCATCGGCAATTTGGCGGTACTTCCCATGCTTGGGAAGGCCAAAATGGTTACAAAGAATATGGATTTAGGTGTCTGCCCCTCGATGAAATTGACTTTGAACGGCGCGATTGGGTGCCCTATAGCGGTTGGCCATTTACCAAAGCCGAGCTAGAGCCATTTTACGAGCGGGCACAACAGGTCTGCCAAATTGGCCCCTATGCCTATCGAGTAGAGGATTGGGCAGACGATCGCGCCCAGGGACTGCCGTTTAGTAGCGATCGCCTCACCACCTCGATGAGTCAGTACGCCGGTCGATACCCGTTTACCCAGGAGTATCCCGCCCAGCTCAAACAAGTGCCGAATCTGACCATCCTCCTCTACGCTACCGCGATCGAGTTGGAGAGCGATGACGCCCACACCACCGCGACCCGCATCCAGATAGCTGTATCCCCACAACAGCGGATCTGGTTAGCTGCCAAAATATTTATTGTCGCCACTGGCGGGATGGAAAATGCCCGGCTGCTGTTGGCTTCCAATCGCCAACAGCCAGCAGGAATCGGCAACCAGCACGATCTAGTGGGTCGATTTTTTATGGATCGACCGATTCTTAGTGGTACCCTGCTGCCCGATCGACCCGAACTCTTGGAGCAGACGGCTCTATATGACATTTACCGCACTAAGGGGGTGCCAGTGATGGCACGGGTGCATCTGAGTGAGGATCTGATGCGCCAGAAACACTTGTTAAATAATGGTGCCCAGCTCTTCCCGCGACCGCTGCCACACGAGCGGGAGGCGACCCTAGCCTTGCGGACAGCGGTCGCGGCGGTGCGCGCAGGGAAGCCCATTCCAGATGGATGGCAGCTCGTGAAGACAGCCCTGCGCGGTAGCGATTACATTCTGGTGGCCGGGTTTTGGGCGGCAATCAGGCAACTCCCTCCCCTGCGGCGGGGGGATTGGTCGTATCTGCCCTATGAAAAGCGGCGATTCTCCCAGTTTGAAGTCTTCTCCCAGATCGAACAAGCTCCCGATCCCAGTAATCGGGTGATGTTGAGTGCCAAGCGCGATCGCTTAGGACAGCCACAAGTAGAGCTGCACTGGCGGTTGAACCCCATCGATATCGACAGCGCGCTCCGCGTGCAAGCGATTTGGGCGGAGGAGTTCGATAAATCGGGCTTGGGGGAATTGCAATTCGGTAGATCGCCAGCGGAGTGGCAAGTAGAAAAACCAGCCATGCA
>NZ_JANNDR010000418.1:0-7389 GCF_031378165.1 Chamaesiphon sp. OTE_75_metabat_556 | reverse complement strand
TTCCACAATAGTGCCGATCTTTTTAGAGGCTGAAGCTGTTGGCATACAACGATTGTAGCTGTATAGATCGCTAATTAGTGCCGATCTTTATGCCGATCTGAAAACCTTGAAGACAACCGATTTTCGACTTCGGCTATAATTTCTATAGAACCTATAGTAAATTTTTTGGCTCATGTCTGGAGTAACTGTATCTGCCCATACAAGTAAAGAAATCGTCGATCGACTCGATACCATTGCGAAAGCTGAACGCAGGAATAGATCGCAAGTAGTTGGTATGGCGTTAGATTTATTTGTCGGACTACCCCCTTCTGTGCGTGAAGCTTGGCTCAAAATTAGCACTACCGGATCGGAGCAGCAACTAAAAACATTAATGGATAAGATGGCTAGAACCATTATTGATGCCCAGTATCAAGCTGCACATACTCAGGTAATAGCAGAAATGCAAATTGAGCAGCTAGAACCATTGAGTACGGAGGAGGAGATTCTGGCTGCTGCTGCTAATGTTAGCAGACAAAAATAGCGATCTCTTGCCCCTCAATATTGAACGTTGGATTGCCCTAATCGTTGTGATTAGGGCGATTTTTATATTTACTGGATTTGCTCGATCGAGTCTGGTCGCACAGGAAGCTGGGGATATTGAGGATCTGGGGTATTGACGAACATCAATCCCGGTAACAACCAAATTACTATCTGTTTACCCACGTTCCTCGCCTTTTTCCAGATTGCGGTGCTAACTTGTTTTTGTGATATCTGTAGATCTATGTCAATGTGGACGCGCATGTAATTGTTTTCCATTGGGGTTTTATTAGCCAACTCTGCCGATCTATCGTCTACTGTTTGATTATCCATTTTGGTTGTGATTAAACTCTACAACTCTCATGAAACAACAGTTTCTAACGATTTGGTGTTGCTCGGCGACAGATCCAGCGACAAATTATATAAATTTTCTCGATATTTTCTGAACAGCTTGTCCTGTAAGCTTTTGTACAAATTGGGGTACAATAATTTAGTTTTTGTCGCTCGATTTGTCGCTCGGCGACAAATTCACACATTTAGTGGCAACCGAGATATGGGTGAGGTTTAGTGGCTGAAGAGTATTACAAGTTAAACCAAAATGGCATAGTTGCTCGTAATGAGCTATTGCTGCTGCTTGGTATCAAACCTCGATCGACAGGAAAGTTGAATGGAACATTTAATGCAAAAGAGATAAAAGAAGACTTATTCTCAACAACTCTAGCTCGTGATAAGAGCCTTACACCTCTGTTAAATCAAACTGATGAAACCAGATCGGTATCCTTGGATATAATCAAGCAGTTTTTTGTGACATTGCTAGAAAAAATCGCAGATAATTATCAGGAAAAATATAATTCAAGTTTGCAATTTATGGATTTGAGCTTGCTGGAGAAACTAAAACTCAATCCAATTATATCTAATCTTGAATTAAGAGAATATTTTATCGCATATATTAAGCCCGATCCTAAAACAAAAGCTAAATGGGACTTCCCTGTTGACGATCTACTTGAAAAAGTTGACTATGTAAACGATTCATATCAGCCTTCAAAAGATATACCTCAGAAGCAAGACTTATTTCAACAATCTTTTAGTCTGCCGAACAGGAGCGAGTGTGAAAAAATAGTAGATTTATTATGGCATCTTGACTATCAAGATCAAGAAGATGAATTTGCGAGGGTATTACAGGGTAGTAATCAATGCATGTCTTTTTCAGTTGTTGCGCCTTGCCTTAATACGCAGAAATGGATATTAAAACGCTTGTTGAGGCGAATTAAATTGACAGATCCTCAGAAGATTAAAGTTATTGGATTGAATAGACATCAAATGAGACTCGATCCAAAACTCCTCTGGCAAGAATTGTCGCCGTCTTCACAAATGCCACTAGAGCAATCAGAACAAAATGAAATCATCAAAATGCTGTGCAGCTACGCTACTGAAACTCCAGTTATTTTTGTGATTCATAGTTTTGATAAATTTGAATCTGCTCAACAATACATAGTTGAAAAATTCTGGAATAAAATTAATTCAGAAATGCTAAGTGATGCCATAAGCTTCCCATTGATGCTCTTCCTTGTAGATAAATGTCGTCCCACTTGCTTACCTGCTAATATCACTGAATTAGCTCCATTGGAGATGATTACACAAGGTCATATTGAAAACTGGTCGCATAGATATAAGGATTTTAACTATTTCATGAATGAACTTAGTCAGAAAAAAGATTGGTCAACTGATGAATGGAAATGGACAAACCCTTCGTCAGTTATCGATCGAATATGTTATGAGTTCGGGTTTAAGAACGGAATTGTAGATATTGAGGAAAATTGGGAATGGACATTATGACAAATCAACAGATTAAGCAACCAGTATATGAAGGTACATTTCAACCAGATATCGAAGGAATAAAAGATTCCTCTGGACGAGAATATTTTCCATACATCCCCGATCCAAAACTAGTCAAAGCGGTAAATTTAGCAATTAAGCTCAATCGCCCATTGTTATTAGAAGGCGAACCAGGCTGCGGTAAAACGCGGTTAGCCGATGCGATCGCGTATGAATTTACCCACAATTATTTGGAAGGTAAGACTGATGACAACAGAAATCAACTCTGGTGGAATTATTATGCTTGGAACGTTAAGTCGGTCGGACAGGCTAGAGATGGGTTGTACAACTTTGATGCGATCGCTAGACTGCGAGATTCGCAATTAATTGGTGCCGATCCTAAAAATTTAAAAGAGATTTTAGGCGATGATTATCAAAAGCTGAAAGATCGATTGACCGACAAACGAAAATATGTGACCTTGGGCAAATTAGGGCAAGCATTAGCACAGCAAAATGTCGAACGTCCGATCGTCTTAATTGATGAGATTGATAAAGCTGACAGTGATTTCCCTAATGATTTGTTGGTGGAACTCGATCGATTGTCGTTTGAGATCCCTGAAACTGAAGAAATTTATCCCCACTTTGATGCTGAGATTAAGCCCAAACCAATTGTGATTATCACCAGTAATCAAGAGCGGCCACTACCAGAACCCTTTCTGCGGCGGTGTCTTTACTACTATCTCAGTTTCCCCAATGAGACCCAACTAGAAGAGATTATCAAAACTCGGTTCGGATCTAAGATTAGACAACGACAACAATTAATCAATAAAACTATCGCACATATCAAACAGACTAGGACGCTACTCGAAAAACAACCAGGTAGTAAATTACCAGGAACTAGCGAGTTACTAGATTTTCTGACGATCTTAAAAGACGAAACTGTCAAACAAGGGATTGAGGAGCTGAAAACATTACATGAGAATCCACATTTGTTAGGGATTATTCTCAAAACTCAAGCCGATCAAAAAATCTACCAAGATGCCCGTCAAAAGGGACAACTAGAGGTAATGTGATGGCAGAATATATCAAATTCATCTCTGCTAGAGAACCCGCACAACGACATATTAAAAAAATACCGATCGCAGACTCTCGCGTATTTATGCCCATGCTGGATTTATTTCAGCAGTTGCGCGATGCGGGGATGAAACTCACGCTTCAGGATTATGAGTTATTGCGGCAATCGTTGGGAGATGATTATGAAGCAACTAATTGGGAAGATTTGCGAGATATTTGTCGGTTATTGTGGGTCAAGCCGAGTTTAAACTACGATCGCGATATCTTCGATCGAGAATTCGATCGATATCAAGCAGCAAAAGAACAGGAATTCGATCGATGGTTAGGAAATCAGCAACCAGAAACCAACTCAGGGCAAACTCCTTCAATTAACTTTGGAGTATTACCGCAAATCCCCCCACGTAAACAAACTCTGGCAGCATCTTCAGAGCTAAAGTATGACGCTCCGCCGATTGGGGAAGGAGTAAATGCGGTTAAGAAAGATCGTCCTAAATCTTCGCGATTTAGACCGGATTTTGCAGTGCAAGTACCCATCTCACAGACAATATTCCAGCAGGCTTGGCGGTCATTACGCCGACCGATTAGCGATTTGCGGTTATCAGAATTAGATGTGTTGGCGACAGTAGAGCGGATTGGGCAGGAAGGATTTTTTAGAGATATCGTCACCCGTCCGCTGGCACAGAAGAAGGCAGAACTATTGCGACTAGTTGATGATAGTAATGCGATGTTGCCTTTTATGCCTGTGATGCAACCGTTGGTTGATACCGTACTAAATCGGCGCATTGCTCCAGCATTAATTTATCGTTTCAATCAGTACCCGACTAATTATCTATATCAATGGCAGCATCCATTACGGGGTGTGCCATTAGATCGAGTATTAGGGCGATTAAATCGGCAGCGGACGGTAGTAATCATTTTGAGTGAAGCAGGGGCGGCGAGTCCGTTATATCATCAGGAACGAGTCATTGGAACGGGGAAATTTTTAGAACGATTATTACCTTGCGTGCGCGAAGTATTGTGGTTAAATCCCTTGCCCTATGAGCGATGGGCAAATACAACAGCCACAGCGATTCAGGTGGCAATGGCAGGGCGAATGGTACCTTTTGAAATCGGTAAATGGCAACAGTTATCACAAACGCGAGAATTTAGATCGGGAGTACAGTTATGGTCATTGATGCAAACCGAGATCCTAAGATCGAGCGACAGCGGGATATTGCCGAACGACAAGTTACCCTATTTACCGAAAGATATGGACAAGTAATGCTGGATTTTGCCTGTCATGCGGCATTTCCTCAAATGTTGACGACGGATCTAGTTTATTTACTGCGCCAACTATTACACGAACAGTACGGCCTAGACTTACCTTGGTCGGCGGCTCCAGAGTTATTACTATCCAATTTATGTGATACTGCCGGACACGATTTGTATGGGATGAGTGTGGGGATACGGGGGGTATTATTAGCGCAATTAGTCGTCAAATTTAAACCCGAACGTTTGGATGAATTGGCTCAATGGATGGGCGAGTATATTCAACATCGGTTAGAAATAGATTCGCCTGGTCGTGCGAAGGTATTGGGAGATCCTAGTGAATGGACTGTTTTAGCCTGTTTAAGAAATGACGATCGGATCGCCCAAGCCATTAAAGAGCAGTTGCGCCAACTACTTGCAGAAACAGACGATCCTACCGATCGATTTCGGTTATCAGCTTTGGTCGAAGATCATGCAGATTTATTAGCCCAGCGAGGGTTACAACCATTTAAGTTGCAAGATTTAGCTCGAAAAATTGAGCAGAATAACTGGGATACATCAGAGCCAGAAGATCCGATCAAAATCATTCGATCGATTATGGGCTTAAATAATTTTCCACTACTTCAAAGTAAGGAAATTTCCTATGTTACTATTTCGTTTGAACAGACTGAAATAGATTCAGGTGATGCCCTCTATCCCTTTGAATTTGAAACTGTCCAGGTTGATGAACGGGGAGATATTGTTTATCAAGAGCAATGCCGAGTACTTGTTTTTCGAGAGCCATTAGCACCAGAGATCGGACTAGAAATGGTGGCGATACCGAGTGGTAAATTTATGATGGGTTCACCAGATTTAGAACACGATCGATACCCTGATGAAAGTCCCGAACATGAAGTCACAGTACAACCATTTTTCATTGGGAAATACCCAATTACTCAATCTCAATGGCGCGTAATTGCTAACACCCCTGAAATAGAGCGAAAACTCAATCCCGAACCATCTCATTTTAAAGGGGATAATCGACCTGTAGAAGAGGTATCTTGGCAAGAAGCTGTTGAATTTTGTCAACGACTATCGCGAGAGACAAAGCGAGATTATCGACTGCCAACTGAGGCTGAATGGGAATATGCTTGTAGAGCTGGAACTACTACTCCCTTCAATTTTGGTAAGACGATCGCAGGTAAGTTAGCAAATTATGATTCTGATGTAACTTATCTTCAAGAACGCAAAGTTAAAAGTAAAGAAGAAACAACACCTGTAGGTGATTTCCCACCTAACGCTTTTGGTTTGTACGATCTGCACGGAAATGTATGGGAATGGTGTTTAGATAATTGGCATGATAATTACGAAGGTGCGCCAACTGATGGAAGTGCTTGGTTATCTGACAATGAAGGTGCTAGACGCTTACTGCGGGGCGGCTCCTGGTACTATATTCCGCGTTTTTGCCGCTCTGCTACTCGCTACTTCAATTCCCCCGACAACCGCAACGTCATTATCGGTTTTCGAGTTGTCTGCGAGATCCCCAGGACTTAGTAGCCCTTTACCCTTCTTACTCTTTTGCCCTTTTCTCTTTATTTTCTACCCTCTATTTCTCACCAAAGGCGAGTCGATTTATTTTTCAGCCAACACCAACCACTCCCGCACGTAAATCCCCTCTTGGGAGGGGTGGCGCAGAGCGACGGGGTGGGTTAGATCTACGATCGCACCCTCTACTTCCGACTGCTCCGACACTGCTAGTGGTGAGATGGTTGGGGGGTGGTTAGTTGGTATCGGAGATCTGACCCACCCCGCCCATTCGGGCACCCCTCCGAGGAGGGGATTTACATGCGATCTCGATCTTTGATCCAGCGATCGATCTGATTTACTACCATCTCAATATTTTGCTTGACATCACGATCGCTAAATCGTAAAAATCTGACACCTAAAGACTCTAATATTTCTTGTCTAATTCGATCGTTCACCTTTGCTTCCTCGCCATCGTGACTACTCCCGTCGATCTCAATGGCTAGCTTCAAATCCTTACAATAAAAATCGACGATATACCGATCGATCGATCTTTGTCTATCAAAATCATAACCCCGCATCTGCTTCCGTTTCAATTGCTGCCACAATAATACTTCCCCCAAAGTCATATTATTTCGCAACTTCCGCGCCAATTCCCTCAAATGCTTTGCATAACCAATCACCTCTCGCCTGCAAATCTCTTCTTGAGAGGGCTGCCCGCCAGAGCAGTCTGGGTAAATCCCCTCCTTTGAGGGGTGCCCGAATGGGCAGGGTGGGTAAATCCCCTCCTCGGAGGGGTGCCTGCAGGGTGGGGTGAGTAGATCTAGGCTCACACCATCTAAGTCTGAATGCTCCGCCATCACCAGATCGATCGAATTACACATCTATTTTATCTAAATGTAGGCATGAGGCGACCGAGAGATTATTAGTGGGTATCGAAGATCTGACCCACCCCGTCGCTCCGCGCCACCCCTCCCAAGAGGGGATTTACATGCGATCGATTTACCCCTCTTCTATCACTCTAGGAGAGATAAAATAGAAAGGTAGGGCTGAAGAGAAGGCAAGGCATATGACACAGCCAAGAGCAGCAGCTCAAACGATTAGTTTTATCGACGAATATTGTAGCTATTATCAAACAACATTTCCAGAAGTTAGAAGCTACGAAGCATTTAAGCGAATGCTAATGGGAATTGTCACACCATCACAGAGAAAAAGCTTAACAACAATTGGAGA
>NZ_JANNDR010000416.1:0-5609 GCF_031378165.1 Chamaesiphon sp. OTE_75_metabat_556 | reverse complement strand
TTCGGTGGGATGGGCGGTAAACACCAGTCCGATATCCAACTCATCGAAGAGTCTTTGGACATGCTGGGGCGGCACTCCGGCGGCTTTGAGCGATGGAAACAGGGCGTGAAAGGTGCCGCGTTCTTTTTTCGGTTCGGTGGTAGCTTGCCAGTTTTTTTCTAGCAATCCCGCGCCGAGCGGGAGAATATGTTCGGTGAGATCGTTAGTTGCTAAAGTTGACGGGTTGGGCACCGCATACTGGAGTGACAATTTGAGTGCCAACTTTTGTTCGCATTGTTCGTAGTGCTGCTCGACAATATTGATCAGTTGAAAATACAGTGCAAACGCTCTGGCGGCTCTGATGGCATCTTTGAGATCGAGTTTTTCGATCAGTTGGTGGACTTCTTGGGAGAGGGGTTCGGACGTGCTGCCATCGGACGAACACATCTCGCGCAACTGACTGAGCAGATTGACTAATTCTTGGCCGCAGGCATCACGCAGCACGCGCTCCCAGAGGTCTTCAATTACCTTGAGTCGATGGTTGAGTAAGAGATTGGAGGGAGTACAGACCATCAAGTCTGGTTCGGAGCTGTGGGTTAGCGGATGCATAAAGAGAAGTGCTCGCGGTATGGAAGGAGAATTACCCAAGGTAAAGATGCGATCGCTAACCTGGTGGGATTGCGCAAGCTTCTGACCTCGCGATGAAAATTACTGTCTTCGCGATGCTAGTGCGAATTATGGGTGTGGTCTGACCTCGCGCGATTCGGCAAGGTGGACTCATTATATCAAAGAATTAGGAGCCACAATAGCTCGCGGCGATCGCGGCACAGTGTTGGCTGCTGCTGAGAACAGCTTGAGGTCGCATGTGGCGAAGGTAGGCTTGACGGCTTCAGGCTCAATCGTCAAGTGCCGCCGGGTCTGTGAATGAATCGCTCAATCGATCGGGAAAATGTAATACAGGCAATCGATCGCCGCGAAAGACTTCTTCGCTAGCCAATCCTAACTGTTCGATAAATTCACCAGCCATCCGCGCGCTGACGATCGCGGCCAACCAAGGTGTCGCAGCGAGACTGACAAGTACCGACGGTGAAACTACAGCAATCCGTGAGGGCAATCCTGACATAGTAATAGTCGTCAACTCCAACTAAGTTAAATTTGGCTTGGGATCTAGTTTTGGGAATTAGACAGCTCGATTGTGTGCCTTTCTATCATAATCGAGTTAGCGCATCTATGCTTGTGACAACCGATACAATAACCTCGTCACTAGTATCAGGGCGATCGACCCACCGATCTCGATCGCCGAAATTAATGCCACGTCTGAGTTTAAGCGTGATTAAGTCACTACCCCAGTTAGCCAGGGCGATCGGCGTAATCCTCATGTATTTTCTGAATTTTTAAAAAAACTACGCGCAATGTTAATTGCGATCGGTGGTTGTGGGTAATTTAAGTAGGAGAGTAATTGAATCTTTCAATCATTCGGATCGAGATCGATCGAGGAGTACCTATCAGTCTTCTAGTCACTTTCACTACCAATCTCAACGTCAATTATCCCCGTCTTCTCTACTTCTTCCTAGTGGCATAGTTCAGGCTATGAGTAACAAATTTATATGCTTAATCGATTAAAAAATCTATTTCCTCAACGAGGTAATGGGGTGGCGATCGAACTTGGATCCGAACGGATCAATATTGCCCAACTCCAAAAGAAAGGTGCCGATCTCACCCTCAAACATCTGTGCTTTGCCGAAGTTCCTGAAGGAATTTTTGAGGAAGGACGAATTATCAATGCCCAAGAGTTAGGTGACTTGATTCGGACGACCTTAGCCGACAACAAAATCAAGGCAACTCACGTTACTACCTCCGTACCAATGCGGGAATCTGTGATTAGATTAATTCCCTTACCGGCGGAATTAAACGATCGTGAAGTTCGCGATCTGATTCTCAATCATGAGGCAGCATTATATCTACCTTACCCACGGGAAGAAGTCGATCTCGACTATCAAAAGCTGGATCTGATCGTCGATGAAGATGGGTTGGATAAAGTCCAAGTCATGCTCGCCGCCACTCGCAAAGAAGTCACCGATAGTTATATCGAGACTTTTCGATACGCGGGATTGCCAGTCAAAGTGCTGGAAATCAGCAGCTTTGCAGTACTCCGCACGATCAAAGAACAACTACGGCAATTTGCTCCTCAAGAAGCCGTCGTCTTGATCGATATCGAGTTTGATTGTACCGAAATCGCGATCGTCGTCAATGGCATTCCCCAGTTTAATCGGACAGTGCCGATCGGGACTTTCCAACTGCAAGAAGCCCTCAGCAGTGCGATGAATTTGCCCTTGAGTCGCAACTCCGATGCCTTGCTCGATATCACCATCCCCGATCTCCCCGTCAGCAGCATGAACGATCGCAGCGAAGCAATGACTAGCATCAATCCTGGCATGGCTGCCACCGTCCGCATCCTCACCGAACTAGCCGATGAAGTGCGTCGCTCGATCGAGTTCTACATGAGCCACAATGGCCAAGACCTCAAACTCGAACAACTCTTGCTCGCTGGACCTGGTGGCGGCATCGGTCAACTCGATCTCTTTTTCACCCAAAGATTGAGCATTCCCACCACTCAAGTCGATCCCATCGGCGGACTGGGTTTGGAGCCAGAAATGGACATCCCCATCGGTCAACGACCTGGACTAGGTGTAGTTCTAGGCTTAGGAATGCGCGAGGTATAAATATATGTATAGTCTAGATATCAATTTACTGCGCGAACGCGCTGAATATCAAACCGGTCAACAGACCGATCTCAGTAGCGGCATTCCCGCCGCACCCCGTGGCAAATATGGCAAAATCCCGCTGTTTGTCGGCGTGGGCATGGCTGCCTTAGCTTTAATGGCAACTGGTGGTAGTTGGCTCTATTTGGGTCAGCAAACTACTCAGCTCGAAGCCAAGCAAAAAGACTTAGACCAAAAATTGGGAAGTCTCAAAGTCCAAGATGCCCGCCTCGCCGAACTCAACACTCAATTCTCCCAGATCTCTGGCGAAACTCAATCATTAGCGAGTGTCTTCAATCAGGTGCAACCCTGGTCGGCCATCCTCCAAGATTTGCGCGAAAGCATCCCGCAGGGCATTCAGATTGAAACAGTCAATCAAACTTCGATTCCAACCACCGTTGCCGTTCCAGCCGCCCCAGTCGCTCCAGCAGCTCCAAAGGGTGGTCTGATCGATAAAATCTCCGCTCCGCCCAATCCTGATGGGACGCCTGCCGCTAGTCCTAGTCCGGCTGTCGCGACAGCTCCCGTTCCTGCTAGCACCACGCCTGCGGCTGCTCCTGCACCTGCGGCAACTACTAGCACCGCGACGCTCCCCGCCGACGTCCCAACTACCAAAATAGAAATCACTGGTAGAGGCAAATCTTTTGAGGATGTCAACAACTTCATCCTTACCCTCAAACAGTCAGCCTTCTTCAACCCTGAAGATACGCATTTAATCAATGCCGATCTGGCTGATGGTTATACGGCATTGACGCCACTCAGATCGCGCAGTAGTAACGCATCAATGACCCCCATTGAGAAAGAGGCAGTCGATCGCATCAGTCGATTGAAAATGCCCAAAATAGTTAACTACAAAATTCAAACTACCCTCAAGCGAATCCCCGCAACAGATTTAATGCAGGAGTTAGAACGCAAAGGTGCTGTTGGTTTGGTGTCTCGACTCAAAAGTATCAAACAACAACAGCCGGTCAAACCATGATCTCTAGTAGTAACCTAATGACTTCAGACGGAAGTTCTCAACCACAGCAGGCGATCGAAATATGACATATAGTAGCGATTTAATCGAAAGCGATTTAGTAAGTAATACCTCTTTTATAGTTCCACCAGCATATCCGTCGGTCTTTGGGATTACCTTTAGTCCGCTGGTCAGTGGTGCCTGTGTTGCGGTAGTCGGAATTGGGATTGCTGGTTATCTATTTACCAGCTCGATCCAACCCCAATTTACCAAAAATCAGGAGTTAGAAACTAAGCTAGCGCAAACCCAAGATCAGATTCAGCAACGCAAAGACAACGTTCAAAAAATTGCGGCTGCCGAAAAAAGTCTCGCCAGCGCCAAGGCTCAAAAGCAAGTCGTCACCGGATTATTTGCTAGCGACAAAAAGCTCGATACCCTGCTGCTCGATCTGAACAAATTGGTGAATATCCGGCAAGGAGAACTCCAAAAATTCACGCCCGATCTACCAGTTGCTACTGGCGGTAGCAGTGGTGCTGCGGTCGTCAGTGACGGTTCCCTCGGTGCCGCATTGAACAACAAAATCAAACGTAAAGGAGTCGGGATCGAAGTCCGAGGTAGCTTCGAGCAAGTCCAATCGATCTTACGCACGATCGAAAGATTGGATCAATTACTCTTAATTAAAGATTTTCGTGCGGATGTGGAGAAAGAAAGTCAGAAGATAGTAGTAGACGCGCAAGGCAAAGTGCTGCCCCAACCAGAAGCGATTATCAAAACTTCATTCAAAATCCAAGCTCTGATTCCACTTACACCAGCAGAGCAAGCTGCCGCAACCCCACCAGCACCAGTCAAAAAATAACCGACTGGACACCACCTCGTTAGCAGTTAATCCGGGATCTATCCAGATCTCTAGATGATGAGAGATTACCAACTTCATCTATCTACATAACTGACAACAATCGATCGATACCCCGTAAACATGTTCCTGGAATAGGAGAATTATTAAAGTGAGCAAACGTAAACAGATTATTACTAGTATGGCGCTCGGTAGCGCGGTTGTGGCTCTATCAGCAGGTCATGTCAATGCTGCAACGCGGACGCAAATCGATGCCCCCGTACCCAGCAGCAATCTAGTCGTTCAAACACCCCCCGCACCACCTGCGCCAACGCAACAACCCCTAGTTCCCAACCCCAAAATCACGATCGATGGCGTGAATGCCACTCCTGGGGTCGGACTCCAAACTCCCACCATGCCCCGTGCCGTGGCACCGCCCATCGGTGATATCAGCGTCTCCACCATCGACGCGGCCATGCCCCAAATCAATTTAGATTCTAAAAAACTCTACAGCGTCACCGCTAATCAATCGGCGCGCGAATTGCTCAGACAAATCGCGTTTGAAGCAAATCTCAACGTCGTTGACTCTGATAATAGTAGTGATGGCAAAGCTACCCCTGATAAAACTGTTTCGGTGAGATTTCGGAACGAACCGATTCAGAATGTCTTTAATTATGTCCTGCAACTGAGTGGCTTAGAAGCAAATCGGATCGGTAACACCATCTTCGTTGGTACCAAGTTGCCCGATTCTGTCAAAGAAACGATCGTCCGCACAGTCCGACTCAATCAAGTATCTTCCTCGGCTGCGGCGAACTTTTTGGCGACTCAAGGTGCCGAATCCCAAATTGCCCTCAATACCACGACTTATAACAATGTCGGTACGGACATCGCGCAAGCATCGGGGGGTAGTAATATCGCTGGATCGGCTTTGTCTAAAGTCGTCGAAACTCGCACCTCGACAATTCAAACACTCAAAACGACCACTGAAAACAGTCCGCTGGTCTTGAAAGGTCTGTCGGTCAGTGCTGACGAGCGATTAAACTCAGTCACCCTGGTGGGAACCGGGCGTAAGGTCGAAATG